>CAZVDW010000029.1:0-2361 GCA_964625645.1 uncultured Rhodospirillaceae bacterium | reverse complement strand
AGCGGGGAAGAAGGGTTGGGAAGAAGGGGGGAGCTTAGCGCGCTTAAGCGCGCTCATGCGGATAGAAAAAGTGACGGCAGTAATTAAGGTGACAGTATACTTAATTATTCATACTCAATTATGAAAACTGGCGGTGATTGGAAATGATAATTAAGTATACTGTCACCTTAATTGGAGCCAGTTCACTCCGATAGTTGATCGAGTCTGGCAATTGGTTCCGCGCCGGGGTTCGGAGGGGCATCCGCGCTCTTTCAAATCTAAAAAGGATAATTAAGTATACTGTTGTCTAATCGCGTCTAGCATTGTCAAGCTCCGAGGCGGCTGTCGTCTCCACCGGTTTCATGGTTGTCTGCGCGGTCTGATGGGCCTTTGCGTTTTGGCCCGCCGCATGATGGCTTTAGAAAGACCGGGCGTCCCAATGTCACTGCCGCGCGTTGATCCCCATTTCGGGGCGCAAGGATACTTGCGGGTTTCGCCCGAGCCCATCGTCCCGGCGGGGACGAAGCTCGCTGCTTTTCGTCTGCCTTCGTTATGTCGTCACGCCACCGCCTCCTTGCGCCAGTTGAATGTGCCGCCGGCGCACCAGATGCGGTGCAAGATGACGGCCAGCTTGCGGGCCAGCGCGACGCGCGCCTTCTTGGCGCCGACGCGCTTGACCAGGCGCGCCGCCCAGGCCTTGGGCGCCGACAAGCGGCGCACGCGGCTGAGCAGGGAATTGGCCGCCTCGTAGAGCATGTGCCGGGCCAGCCGGTCGCCATGCTTGGAGATGCGACCCGACCAACTCACCTCGCCCGACTGATGGCGCCTCGGCGTCAAGCCGAGATAGGCGCCGACGCTGGAAGATCGACGAAACCGCGCCGGATCGTCGATCGCGGTGACGAAGGCGAGCGCCGTCATCGGCCCGACGCCTGGCACCGTCATCAGGCGCGAACACACCGGCGAGGCCGCCGCCGCCGAGCCGATGCGGGCGCGCAGCTCCTTGATGCGCTGCTCGAGCACGCGGCGCACCATCATCAACGGCTCGATGGTCGCCGTTAAGGCCGGCTCGCGGTCAAGCAGGTGCCACACCCGGGCCTCGAAACGAGCCCCCGAAACCGTTCCCACCGCAAGGCCAAAGCCGCGCAGCAAGCCGCGCAGCTGGTTCTCCAGGTCGCGCCGCTGCCTGACCAGAAGCTGGCGCGCCAGCAACAGCGAACGCGCAATCTGAGCCTCCGCCCGCTTGGCCGAAACCTCGCGGTACCAGCCCGTCCGCGCCAACTGCGCCAGGCCCTCGGCGTCGTTGGCATCGGTCTTGTTGAGGCGGCACGACAGCGCCCCCTTGGCGTGGCGCGCATCGACGATCACCGCCCGAACGCCAAATGCCCTCAGCTCGCGCTGCAGCCAACTCGACTGCCCACCCGTCTCGAAAATCACCAACGCCGCGTCCGGCGCCAGCTTGCCGATCGCGGCGGCGAGCAATTCCGGCTGCGTCACTTCCCGCCCCCGGGCAACCACCTCGCCATTCTCATCGACAACGCAGATGTGAGTCTCTTTCACAGAGACGTCCAAACCAATATACTGTTTCACGGTCACGCTCCTTTCATGGCCTATTGGGGCTGCTCTATACAGACCCCGCATCATAGACCCGGAGCGTGACCAACCGCGATTACGGCCATGTCACCTTAACTCTCGTTTGCCGGCGATCCTCAATGACGCAGGGTCAAGTGGCCCAGCGAGCGCGGCGAGTGGCTACTTGACGCGGCGGCGGCTATGAAACACTCAGGAAAGTCCAGCGGGACTTACTTCAAGTCCTGCTGGTCTGCCGAGCGGCGAGCGCTTTTCCTTGCTTACGGAATATGATCCAACTTTTAGTTGGCCAGGGGAGTGTCGGGGGATGGAATCCTCTGATCTAATCCACGGAGTCCGACCCCATTGATTTCCAGCTTCTCGCAGCGCGACGCCGCGTTTCAGATGGGCGCCAATCCCGACGTCCGCATCAATTACACGTTAGGCGTCTCGATCCAGAAGAAATATCTGGGCTGGGGCGGCGCGCCGCGATAGGGTTATTGTAGCTGTCCGTAAGCAGGCATGATGTAGTCCACCAAGAAAAGACAAGGGGGATTTTCCATGGCACGCGATCCTAACCACGACATTCTCTTCGAGCCCATCCAGATCGGCCCGAAAACCATGCGCAACCGCTTCTACCAGACGCCGCATTGCAACGGCGCCGGCTCGATCTTTCCCGGAACGCAAGCGGCCTTTCGCGGCATGAAGGCCGAGGGCGGCTGGGCCGTCGTCTGCACCGAGCAATGCGCCATCGACGACGAGAACGAGCTGACGCCGAACACCCTCGCGGCCCTCTATGACGAGGGCGACATGATC
>CAZVDW010000028.1:0-3159 GCA_964625645.1 uncultured Rhodospirillaceae bacterium | reverse complement strand
GCTCTTGCCGATCGAGCTCGATCTGGCTTTCGAGCCGCGCCACATCGCTTTTTTGTTTCAGATAATGAGGCAATGAACTCAGTAGCGCAGTGAGGCCGGGCAAATCGCCATTGTCGAGGCCGACGTCCGCATAGATTCGCTCCATGGAACTGAGGGCCAGACTGCGATCGGACGAAACCTCATCCAATTGACTGGCTGCCTGCTGTTCATCCGAAACGGCCTGCAGCAAACGCGAATTGCGATCCACGAGACGATTGAGATAGGCGGTAGCCGTCGTGGCGTCTTCTGGCTGCGGCTCGCCATGGCGCCCGAGAACGTCAGCCAAGTCGGAAAGAAGCGCCATGTGTCGTCTTTCAAGGCCATCGACCTTGCTTGCGGCACGTTCATCCTCTATGCGGGCATCACCGAAACGCTCGAGCGCGAGCGCAAAATCGACGAGCTCGGCATCGGGCGGGATAGCATCAAGCCTTACGCTATCTGCCAGCTTCTGCCTTCTGGCATTAAGGGCCATTTCGTCCTCGGACAAGCCGGCCAACTCGTTATTGAGGTTTTGCCGATCCACGTCGCGATCACGTGCCCGCTGCACTCGGGAGTCGATCGTGGCAACTTCGCCTTCCAGACCGCGTAACCGCGATTCGACCGACGGGAGGTCCCAGGTGTCGGGGCCTTCGATATCGAGTGCTCCAAAGGCGTCCTGTGCAGCCTCGCGTGCACCGGAAGCGGTTCTCGGAAGGCCCCGCAGCATTAGCGGTACGCCAAGCCCCATGCCTAAGGCCGCCAGTGATGCAAACAGCGGATCAACGAAGAATGCCAACCCAACGCCAATGGCAGCCATGGCCAAAGCAAACAGAAGCCACCATCGCCGCCCTGGAACATTATCCGAAGGTGATTCCGGTTCGGGTGCGCGCAGCCAAGACCGCAGCGCGTCAACGGCGCTTTGAAACGTCTTGAGCTTGCCTTGATCGTCATCCGGTTGCTCTATATGCGCGAGCAGACGCAATCTTGCTTCGATGGCGCGGACCGAGACTTTATGCCCTTCGGCAGCGCGCAAGAATTCGAACAACTGAGCATGGTCGGCAAGGTCCAGGCTGACCTCATCGATTTCACCGCCGCCCAGCGCCGAATGCAGCACTGCCAATTCCTTCCGACAAGCGCCGCGATCGGCTCTCGCCGTCTGAAGAGCCAGTTCCAATCGACTCAACTCTTCGGCTTTCTTACGACAGATATCCAGCTCAGCCTCGCCGAGAGGCCCCGACAGGCGGGAGGCGCGTATCGCTTCACGCGCAGAGTCACGGCGTCCATTCAAGAGACGGGCTCGCTCGTTCAACCCGTCACTCTGATCCTGAAGCTGCTCGATCCGCTCACGCTCGTTACCGGCAAGTTTCGCCAGCCCGTCAGGCAGGACGGCGATCTTCTCTGCAACAGCGACATTGTCCTGAAGGCGCCCGGCAAGCCCGAGCGCGCGCTGGACGGACGTGAGACGGCGCCCGGCGGATTGTGCCGCTTCAAGCCGCGCCTTGAGGGCATCGAGTTGGTCCGCGCGACGCTGAAGGCCCGACTGCCGTCCTTCCGCTTCCTGCACGTCCTGCGACGCGTTGTTGAATTCGCTCCGCTGGCTGTGGCCGTGCCGAGCGCCTATGCCGGCGAACAGCTCGGCCGCAATCCGGTCGAGATCGAAGCCACCCGACATCTGGCGCCGAATCTCGGCGGCAATGTCCTGCGTGCCGCCCGGCGATGTATCGATCAGGTCGCGCAGACGCAGAAAAAAATGCCGCTGATTGTGGGAGGCCGGCAGGTTCGGCGGCAGGCTGTCCTCGCCACCCCTCTGCCAGCGCACGCGCCCGCCCTCGCGCTCCGCCCACCAGGCTTCCCCAGCCAACTCGAGCTCGGCGTTTACGGAGGTCCTGTTCGATGACCCGCTATCTTCCCAGTACAAGCCCTCGACGGCGCGGCAAAGGCTCGATTTGCCGATACCGTTGGGCCCGACGACGACGTGGAATCCGGCCCCCGCCGCCTCGATCTCGAACGGCTGCTCGATCCCGGGCAGCCGCCTTATAGCGAGCCGCGTGAGCTTCATGACGGCTCGGATTGCGAGAGCATGGCGTGGAGCGCCGCCGTGCCTGCACGCGTCAGAAGCTCGCGCAGGGCGCCGTCGGAGAGCGGATCGCTCGCGTGGCGATGCTCCCTGAGCGGCGTCCAGTGGCCCTCTCGGGCAATCGGCTCAAGCTCGGCCCGCGCCACCTCGAGCAATTCCTTCGACCGCTCATCGTCGTGCTCGAGCAGCAGGAGCCGTTGCGCCAGCAGCGCGGCCGGGTCGTCGCCTTTGGCGATCTCCGTCAGATCGAGCGCCAGCACCATGCCATCGCTGATCTTGTTGACGAAGACCGCGGTGCCGTCGACGATGCGATCGAGCCCGTTCCACTTGCCCTCGGCGATCGCCCGCCGGATCTCCTCATAGATGGGGCTGGCGCCGGTCAGGCGGACACGCAGACCGAGCGCGCGCGGCGCCGCGCCCGCCTCGGCGAGCTGGCGAGCGACCGCCGCCGCCTTGTCCAGCAGCCGCTCGGGCGCATCCTCGATATGGTCGAGCCCGTCGATCGAAACCGACACCTGCTCCCAGCGCAGCGGCGCGAGCGGCACCTGCTCCAGGCGCGGCGCACCGCCCTCGCCCAGGCTCAGAAGCCAGGGGCCGTGCGGGCCGGTCTCGGATGCATCGAGCCCGACCAGCGAGCCGAGATAGCCGCAGGGTCGGGCGCCAGCCGCTGCGGCCAGGCCGTCGAGCGAAGGCTTGTGAATGTGGCCCAGCAGCCAGGCATTGTAGCCGGTATTGTCGAGCTCGGCCTGCCTGATCGGCGCGTAGTGCCCGCCGGAGGCGTCGAGATCGCCATGCAACAGGCCGATGCGGGGAATCGGGGATGACGGCGCCGCCAGCGGCTCAGCCAGAAGCCGCGCAAGCGGGCTTTGACGCACGAAGCGCTCGCCGAACGACCAGCCGACAACCTCCGCAACCGGCGCCCCGTTCTTCCGTATCGTCCGCGCTTCCCAGCGACCGCCGGCCCCCAATATGGTGAATCCCTCCATGCGCGCCGCCAGCCTCGGCAAGGCCTCGACATCATGGTTGCCGGCGACAGCGACGACCTGGATCCCGGCATCCAAGAG
>CAZVDW010000027.1:0-2834 GCA_964625645.1 uncultured Rhodospirillaceae bacterium | reverse complement strand
CCCTGTCCGTGGCGCAAGGTTCGCACAAGGGTGGTGTGCACGATTTCGCCGTCTCCAGCGGCGCCGGCGGCATGATCGTATCGGACCCTCTGGAGGGCCGCTGGCGGGGCGGAGATTTCGCGCTTGGCGATGTGCTAATCTTTCACAGCCTCAATGTTCATCGCGCCTTGCCGAACCTGTCCGGGAGCCTGCGCCAGTCCGTCGACATGCGCTTTCAGCGCGCCAGTGATCCGGTCACCGAGCTATCCCTCTCGCCCTATGCCGGCATGGGCAGCTGGGAGGAGATCTACGATGGTTGGTCGGGGGATGTGCCGCAGTATTACTGGCGTGACGAGGCGATCCGCATAGCGTCGTTCGACCGGCAATATTACGAACGCCGCGATGCCATGGCCTTCGCCATGGCGGAGCAGGGCGACGGCGAAGCGCGGGCCGCCTTGCAACGCATCGTCCAGCGCGATCCGGATGCCGGGATGCGCGAGAAAGCGGGACGGCTCATCGAACAACTGGACAAGGTGGCTACGTAACTATGGAACTGCTCGACAACCAAGCCGGCGGCTATCGTTTCCTCACAGGCATTCCGCCTTATTCCTCGGGCGTTACGGCGATGACCGGATTCGAGATCGTGCATGTCACTTTCGTGCGCCCGCCGCCGTGGCGCGAGGGCTTTGCGGTCATCGACCGTCATTTGGCGGCCGAGGGAAGGCCCCGGCAGGCGCTCTGCGCGACGGCGCTGCGGTCGCCCGAGCCTATGACCTATGAAGGTTTCGGCGAGTTCAATGCCGGCTACATCGCGCTGTTGGCGGAGTGGGAGATTCTGCTCGGCGACCATAACCCCGTGGCCCGCACGAACGTCGTGCCGGTCGTCGGCCCGCCGAGCGAGGCGACGCTGTACAGTTTCGCCTATACCGTGCCCGCCGATGCCGCCGCCGCGAGCTTCGTTGTCGCGGGCGCTGGCGATATCGTGCGCCAATCTCTCGATTCCCACAGCATCGTTCGCGAGGGAGAAACCAGTGCGGAGGCCATGGCCGAAAAGGCCTCCCATGTCATGGCGGTCATGGGCGCGCGGCTCGACGGGCTCGGCTTCGAAGGCGCCGACGTGACCCACGTCAACGTCTACTGCTCGCATTCCCTGTTGCCCCATATGCCGGATACCCTGTTGCGGCCGCTTGGCGCTGGCGCGGCGCATGGCGTCAACTGGCACTATTCCCATCCGCCGATCGCCGGCCTGGCCTTCGAAATGGACATGCGTGGTGTCAATCGGTCGATCTGGTTGGGAGCTTGAGGATGCGGCCAAGTCGCGGCTTTACCTTGGTGGAGATGGCCCTGGTGATCCTGGTGCTTGGTCTGATTGCCGGCATCGGCGCCGATATGATGCGTGGCGTCGAGCGGCGTGGCCGCGTCGAGGGGACCGAAGCGGCCCTGGCGGGTTTGCAGGAGGCCATGGTGGTCTTCGTGATGCGCCACAAGCGTTTGCCTTGCCCGGCCGATGGCCGGCTCGCCGACGGGCATGCCGATGCCGGCCGCGAGAACTTCGAAGATGGCGGCGCCGGCGATTGCACGTTCCAGGCGGATGGCGTGGTGCCCACGGTCGCGCTGGGCATCGGCAGCGCTGCCGGCAGCGACGGCTGGCGGCGGCGCGTTACCTATCGGGTCGACCCGCTTTTGACCCGCGACGCCGAGGCCTGCAGCGCTGGCGATTGCGTTTGTCCCGGCGGCGGCATGGATTTGAGTTGTGTCGACCCCCGCCTCGTTGGGCCGGGCAATGGCGGCATCGACGACGTGCTCTCCAGCCATGGCGGTCATGGCCTGGGCCTTGCCGTCTGCGCCGCCGCGCGATGCCCGGAGGGCAGTGAGCTGATGCTGCCCGAGACTGGCAGCGGTGCCGCCTATCTTCTTATCAGTCACGGCCGCACCGGCCTTGGTGCTTTCTCCAATGGTGGCACGCGAGTGCGTACCACGCCGGACGAAACGCCATTCCACGAGGCACCCAATCTCAACAGCCAGGTGCTGGGTGCGTCTTATGTCGATCGTCAGCGCGTCGATCGCGACCTCAAGGAGCGCGAGGCGTTCTTCGACGATTATGTGGCACGGCCGAGCGTGTTGCACGTTGCTCGTGAGGCTCGGCTCGAGCCGCAAGCGGCGCCATGAGAAGCGACCAGCGCGGCGTCGCGCTGGCGGTGGTCACGGTGGCGCTCGTCGTGACCGGCGCTTTGATGGTGCTGGCCGCCGCGCTCAATCCCATGCGCGCCGAGCGCGCCCGTCATGTGGCGTTCGACGACCGGCTGAGCATGGTCTCCGATGCGCTGATCGAGTTCGCCATGGTCAACAAGCGCCTGCCCTGCGTCGGGGATGCCGATGGCTTTGAGGATTGCACCCGCGACGCGGCGGGACCGGTGCCCTGGCGCGAGCTGGCATTGCCCCTGTCCAACGAGGACGATCGGATCATGTATCGCCCCGCAACGGGTCTCAGCGATTCCCGCAGTTTGCTCGCGGCGGAGGCTGCGGCGGGCGAGGCATTCGCCCTGCTGTTGGACGATAGTGGCCAGGCCCGCTCGCTCAGTCGCAATTCGCTTTTGGCGGCCACGAAAATCCAGCCCTAGGCACCTCAAAACCGAGGCTTTTCACCAGCTGCCGGACGGGCTATGAAGGGGGGTGACAGACCGTCTTTTTTCGGTCACATCTGGTGGGTTTCTCCACACTGGCACCGCAATATCTGGTAGAACCGATGGCGATGCGAGTGGCATGCGAAAATCCGCTGCCTGATACATTCGAATTCGATCGAAGGCGCCCTTGACAGATACCAGCGAAGCCCGTCCGCGCGACATCGCGCCGGT
>CAZVDW010000026.1:0-3890 GCA_964625645.1 uncultured Rhodospirillaceae bacterium | reverse complement strand
AGTACAGCCGAAATGGTTACCACGCCGGTGCCGCCGATGCCGGCCACCAGCATGCTCCACTCGTCGTCGAGCGCCGGCCCCGCCGGCTCGGGCAGATCGTCGAAGATATCGGCAGGCAATTCCGCCACATCCGGCCGGCGCAGGTCGCCACCCTCGACCGTGACGAAGGCGGGGCAGAAGCCCTCGAGGCAGGAATAGTCCTTGTTGCAGCTCGACTGGTCGATTTTGCGCTTGCGCCCGAAGGGGGTCTCGAGCGGGTGGATCGAAACGCAATTGGCCTTGGTCGAGCAATCGCCGCAGCCCTCGCAGATCAGCGGGTTGATGAATGCGCGCTTGCCCGGATCGGCAAAGGCACCGCGCTTGCGCCGCCGGCGCTTCTCGGCGGCGCAGGTCTGCTCGTAAATCAGGACCGTGGTGCCAGAAATATCGCGCAGGCGCCGCTGCACCGCATCGAGCTCGTCGCGATGGTAGACGCGGGTGCCGCCGGGCAGGTCGCAGAGGCCGCGGAACTTCTCCGGCTGGTCGGAGACGATGGCCAGATCCTTGACGCCCTCGGCATGCATCTGCTCGGCGATCTCGGCCACTGTCAGGCCGCCCTCGACCGGTTGGCCGCCGGTCATCGCGGCGGCATCGTTGTAGAGGATCTTGTAGGTGATGTTGGCGCCGGACTGGACCGCCGCACGGACCGCCAGGGAGCCAGAATGGGTATAGGTTCCGTCACCCAGGTTCTGGAAGATATGGCCGGTTTCCGTAAACGGCGCCATGCCGGTCCAGGTGATGCCCTCGCCGCCCATATGGGTGCCCATCATGGTGCGCCGATCCCCAACCAGCATGGCCATGCCGTGACAGCCGATGCCCGCCATCGCCGCCGAGCCGTCGGGAACCCTGGTCGAGTTATTGTGCGGGAAGCCGGAACAGATTAAGGGCGAGCGCACAGCACTGTCGCCGAGGCCGGGCAGGTTGCGGCCGATGCGGCTGCGCAGCCGCGTCCAGCGGGCCTCGCAGTCCTCGTCTATGAGATCGCAGGCCTGCATGCGGCTCGCCACCTTGTCGGCCACCGTGGCTGCCTCGATCTGGTCGTCGATCGGCAACAAAGGATTGCCCGCGCCGTCGGTCTTGCCCGAAATGCGCGGGCGATCGGGCATGTCGTAGAGCATGGCGCGCGCCTGCTCTTCCATGAAGGACCGCTTCTCTTCGACGAACATCAGCTCGTCGCACTCGGCGGCGAAGGCCTTCAGTCCTTCCGGCTCCAGCGGCCAGATCATGGCGACCTTGTAAACACCGATGCCGCGCTCCCTGGCGCTCGCGTCGTCGATGCCGAGCGAGCGCAGGCCGGCGACGGTATCGAGATAGGCCTTGCCGGCGGTGACGATGCCGAGGCGCGTCGGCCGCTCGGCGCCAAAGCGCACGCCGTCGAGCTTGTTGGCGCGGGCATAGGCCTGGGCGCGCGGCAGCTTGAAACGCGCCAGGCGTCTGTCCTGACCAATCGGGTCGTATTCCATGCGGATGTGCACGCCGCCTTCCGGCATCGGCGCGTCGTCGGGCAGCGTGATGCTTACCCGGCCGGGATCGACCGAGGTGGTCTCGGTCGCGATGATGGTCTCGTTGACGGTCTTGAAGCCCACCAGCGTGCCGGCAAAGCGGGACAAGGCGAAGCCGTGCAGGCCGAGGTCGAGCAGCTCCTGCACATTTGCCGGGTAAAGCACGGGGATGCTGTTCGCCGCCAGTGCCTGGTCGGACTGGTGGGCGATGGTCGAGGACTTGCCCGGGTGATCGTCGCCGTAAACCAGCAACACGCCGCCATTGGGGTGGGTGCCGGCATAGTTGGCGTGCTTGAAGGGGTCGCCGGAGCGGTCGACGCCCGGCCCCTTGCCGTACCAGATGCCGAACACGCCATCGACCTTGCGGCCGGGCACGAAGTCGAGCTGCTGCGTGCCCCACACCGCGGTGGCCGCGAGGTCCTCGTTGAGGCCCGGCTGGAAGAGAATATCGTGTTGTTTCAGATGCGCGGCAGCCTGCCACAGGGCGCCGTCATAGCCGCCCAGGGGAGAGCCGCGATAGCCCGAGATGAAGCCGGCGGTATTCAAGCCCTCGGCGCGATCGCGCTCGCGCTGCATGAGCGGCAGCCGGACCAGTGCTTGCACGCCGGACAGGAAGACCCGTCCGCTCGCAGCCGTATACTTGTCTTCGAGGCTTACCGTGGCCAAGCTGTCGCCATCCATCTCTCGATCCTCTGCCGATTTTGGCTGATTGTCGCTATTCGTCTCCGCCGCCGAGTGTAGTCAACCGTGCGCGCTGCCACCATAGCCCTGGCTTGGGCGGAGCCATGCGCGTGGCACAGGTCTCTAGCGGTTGGCGCGGCGTCGCCGCCAATAGGCGCCGGTCATGCCGGCGGCAACACTGAGGCCGAGGGTCGGGGCGATGACGGGCAGCATGGGGCCGCCGGCTGCGGTAATCGCGAAGCTGCTGCCCCAGATTACCGTCAGTGCCGCGGCTGCCATGGCAATTGACGTCGTCAACGACAGAGAGATGGTCGCAGCGGCGACGCCTGCGGCCGCCGCGAGGACGACCAACAGCGCGGTTCCGACGCCGCCGATAGCCGGGTGGCTGCGCTGGTCCAGCATTTGGTCCAGGGCATGGGCGTGCACGACCACGCCTGCCATGTCCTTGCCGCCGGCGGCCGAATATGGCGTGCGAATGCGGTCGCTGTGGGCGAGATCGGCACCGATCAGGGCGATCTTGCCGGCGAGCCACGGCTCCGGCAGCAGGGTGACGGATTCAGCGGGATAGCGCGCGAATGGCTGCGCCCCGTCGTCAGGCGATGGGCGATAGGCAAGCGCGAAGGGGCCGCCGGGCACTTCCGCGCCCAGGGTCTTGACGATGGCGGCGGCAAAGGAAAGCTCCTCGCCATTCGCGCCGGCTCGCCGTGGCGCGTAGGTGCGGACAATGCCGTCATAGGCATCGCGGGGAAGGCCGGCAAAGCCGGTTTCGATGTCGGCAGTCGCCTCGTCGAGATAGCGGACCTGGCGCTCGGTCAGGCCATCGCGCGTGTCCGCGCGGATGGCAATGATCGGCGTGTTCGCGGCGCCGAGCGCCGCGGCGAGAGCAGCGTCCTTGTCCGGTTCGGTTGCCTGGTCGAACAGGATATCGATACCGATGGCCGAGGCGCCCGAGCTGTCCAGTGCGGTGATCAATTCGGCCACGAATGCGCGGTCGATGGGTGAGCGGTAGGTGAAGCGCTCCAAGGTGTTCTCCGTGATCGCAATGACGACGATCTGGCGATCCTGGGGCATTGCCGGCGTCAGCATGGTCAGGCGCAAGTCGGAGAGGATGTTCTCCGCGCCGCCGACGAACGGCAGCCAGCGCTGGCTGGCCACGACCAATGCCGCCGCCAGGACCAGGATACCCAGCAGGCTCGCGGCGTCACGCCTCGTCGGCCGTGTCATACCAACCTGTACGCGTTCAAGTGCCGGGCGCGGGACAGAGCAAGCATTACAAAGCCAGCCGTTTCGGCAGGCACGAGCGGATGGCGCTTGACCGGCGCGGCCGGTTAGGGATTGGCCACCGCCGCGACCAGCTCGACGAACGGCGTGTCCGGTGCCGCTTCGCACATCTGATCGAGCATTTCGATCATCCCCTCCAGCAAGTCTTCCCCGATTGCCGGAACATCGCCGGTCGTGGCGGACAGGTAACCCATGGCCCAGCCGGTGCGGATGAGCACGAAGTCCTCATGGTCCTGCGCCAAGACGTCGGCGCAACGGGCATGCGGGTCGAGCAGATCCTCAGCTTGCGCCGGGGAGACGGCGAGTAACGTGGCCACGCAGAGTCCGAAAGCGAGCCGCATCATGATCTTCCCCCGTGTTCATGGCAGGGTTCAACGCGATATCGAC
>CAZVDW010000025.1:0-1624 GCA_964625645.1 uncultured Rhodospirillaceae bacterium | reverse complement strand
TAGAGGCCATCGAGGGCATCAGCGGCACCATCGGCGAGATCAATGAGATCGCCACAACCATCGCCTCGGCCGTCGAGGAACAGGGTGCGGCGACGCAGGAGATTGCCCGCAACACCCAGCAGGCGGCCACTGGCACCCAGGAGGTGACGTCGAACATCACTGGGGTTACTCAGGCTGCCGGCGAGGCCGGTGCCGATGGCAAGTCGCTCCTTCGTTCCATCGATTTGCCGTCGGTCGGTGTCCCTGTCCATGCGCTGGCGCAATTCCCGTGTCCTGAGGCCGATGGTTTGCAATTCGAGCTGACCGGCTTGTCGCATTCCTTCCAGGCGCGCCCCGAAGGCCACTTTCTTGGCGACCTGGTGGGGTTGCCATTGGTCCAGGTCGCGTGCCGTCGCTGTTCCGTCGAGCGTGAGATATCCTGCCTTGGCCGCGTTTTCGACCAATTCGGCGCCTTTTTTCGTGCGGGCCAGAATGACATTGGTACCCGGGTCGGTATCCAGTGTTTCCGCACTTGGAGCGCCACCTGACCAAGTGTCGGCCGCAGCCAGATCCGCAGCCTCGCCGGTGCCGTCAGGACAGATCTTGCAGCGCCACGGCAAATGCCACATTGAGGGGTCGGTTCCCCAGAACTCGAGGTAGGTTTTCTCGATAACGTCGCCGGTATTAAGCTGTACCCGTGTGGGCCCTGGACAGCCGTTGCCGCGATAGCTGACCGCAGCCACGTCGTCAGGGGCGACATCGTTGCGTTCCAGAAAAGCGTCCATACCGAACGGTGGCATGAAGCCGCCGCAGACCGGCGTCAGCATGTGCGTAATCATATTGCTGACACGAGGGTCCGTTCGTCCCAACAAGCGAACCGCGGATATGTCGCAAGGTTTGGCTACGACGGCAAAGGGCTCGCCCCGGTCAAGCATGGTACCGAGCGCAGACAGCGGATCGGCGGGTCCGTAACGCGAGCCGGCCCCCTCGAGGACCTCCGCTGGACTAGAGCTGATATGGGCGCTGCCAAAGGACGGTCGCGCACCGCCCGCCTTGACGTGCAGGATCGCACTGGCCTCACCGCTGGCGAGCAAGTACTGGCATAGCGCCGTCAGAACGCCGCCGGTCGCCGCCCTATGGCGGACTTCCGGATCGGCAGCAAAGGCCTTGTCGATGCGGAGCAAGGGTCCCCAGATCTCGTCGACGCTGGTTTCGCCGACAATCAGGTCGTCCGGCAGCCCGGTCTGCACGACACCCGGGCAGATGGCGAAAACCGCCGATTCGTCTGCGGCCGAAAGAGACGCCCCGGCAACCGGCCGAAGATAACCCGATGGTGCAAGTTGCATGTCTAGTTTGGCGGGCAGCATGGCTGCGCAGAGGCCGCAGCCAATGCACCTGCCTTCATCCAGTATGCGTTGGAGGCGTTTTTCCTCCGCCATGGGCCGTCAAGCGCGGCCAAATTTGTCGATGGCGGCGCACATGGAGCCGACCTTGGCAATGTACTTCAGGGCCTTGCTGGCCAGGACCTTCTTGACCACGTTCTTGGTGTAGTAGCTGCGCAGGATCTTGAATTGCTTGACGGTGTTCTGGGCGTTCGCCACGGCATCAATCTTCACGCCTCGTTCCAGGTACATCGGAATGCCGA
>CAZVDW010000024.1:0-2496 GCA_964625645.1 uncultured Rhodospirillaceae bacterium | reverse complement strand
TTCGGCGCGCCGGACAAGGCGGCGATCGCGCGCGAGCTCGATGCGCTCGGCGTCGATTACATCGAGGCCGGCTGGCCCGGCGCCAACCCCACGGACGACGCCATTTTTGCCGCACCGCCCAAGCTGTCGCATGCCAGGCTCGCGGCTTTCGGCATGACCCGGCGCTCGGGCCGCAGCGCGGCCAACGATCCGGGGCTGGCCGGGGCGGTCAATGCCGGCGCGCCGGTAACCACGCTCGTCGCCAAGACCTGGGACTTCCACGTCACCACCGCGCTCCGGGCGGAGCTCGACGACAACTTAAGCATGATCGCCGACTCCATCGCCTTCGCCGGCACACGGGCGGAGGAAGTCATGCTCGATGCGGAGCATTTTTTCGACGGTTATCGGGCCAACCCGGACTATGCCGTCGCTTGCCTGAAGGCGGGGCTCGATGCCGGCGCCCGCTGGATCGTGCTCTGCGACACCAATGGCGGCACCCTGCCGCACGAGATCGCCGAGGTCGTCGCGAAGGTCCGCGAAGGCATCCCCGGCGACCGTCTCGGCATCCATTGCCATAATGACAGCGCCACCGCCGTCGCCTCCACCCTCGCCGCGGTGCGGGCGGGCGCCCGCCAGGTCCAGGGCACCTTGAATGGTTTGGGCGAGCGCTGCGGCAATGCGGACCTCACCTCGGTGATCCCCAATCTGATGCTCAAGATGGGCTTCGAGACGGGCATCGATGCCGCCGGGCTGGAACGCCTGACCCATGTCTCGCGCATGCTGGACGAGCGTCTCAATCGGGCGAGCGATCCGACGCATCCCTATGTCGGCGTGTCGGCCTTCGCCCACAAGGGCGGCCTGCACGTCTCGGCGGTGGCCAAGGATCCGGCGACCTACGAGCACATCGCGCCCGAGCTGGTGGGCAACCGGCGCCAGATCGTCGTTTCCGACCAGGCGGGGCGCTCGAACATCCTGCACCGCTTCGAGGAGCTGGGTATCGAGATCGATGCCAAATCGGCCAAGCTCGGCCGCCTGGTGGAGCTGGTCAAGGAGCGCGAGGCCAAGGGCTTTGCCTATGACGGCGCGGCGGCGAGCTTCGAGCTGCTGGCCCGGCGCACCCTCGGCACGGTGCCGGAATTCTTCGACCTCACCAGCTTCCGGGTCATCGACGAGCAGCGTATCGATGCGCGCGGCCAGCGCGTGACATTGTCGGAGGCGACCATGAAGGTGGTCGTGAACGGCGAGCAGATCATGACCGTGGCCGAGGGCAACGGCCCGGTCGATGCCCTGGCAAACGGTATCGCCAAGGTGCTGAGCGGGGTCTTTCCCACGCTCGCGGACATGCGCCTGGTGGACTACAAGGTGCGTATCCTGACGCCCGAGGCGGGCACCGCCGCCGTCACCCGCGTGATGATCGAGAGCGAGGATGCGGCGGGCGTGCGCTGGGCCACCGTCGGCGTTTCCAGCAATGTCATTGCCGCCTCCTACGACGCCCTCAAGGACGCCATCACCTATCGCCTGTTGCAGGCCTGACACCGGGCATGGCGGGCACCGATCGCAGCCGGCAAGGGGAGGCAGGCGAAGCGCCCGCGGTCATCCTCGTTGCCCCGCAGCTTGGCGAGAACATCGGCTCTGCGGCGCGGGCCATGCTCAATTTCGGCCTCACCGATATGCGCCTGGTGGCGCCCCGCGACGGCTGGCCGAACGAGGCCGCGCGCGCCAACGCTTCCGGGGCGGACACTGTCATAGACGCCGCGCGAGTGTATGACGACGTCGAGAGCGCCGTGGCCGACCTCACTTTCGTGGTCGCCGCGACGGCGCGCCCGCGCGATATGCGCGCCTCGGTGCTGACCCCGGCGACGGCCGCCACCCGGCTGCATGCGGCCGCGACCGCGGGTGAGCGCTGCGGCATCATGCTGGGGCGCGAGAGCACCGGCCTGGACAATGACGCGGTGGCCCTGGCGGACGCCCTGGTGACGGTGCCCACCCACCCCGGCTTCGCCTCCCTGAACCTGGCCATGACGGTGCTGTTGCTGGCGCATGAATGGTTCGCCGCCACCGATACGACTGAGGGGGAGGCGCTGCCCGACCGCGCCTCGCGCGCGGCGACCAAGACCGAATTGCTCGGCCTGTTCGGGCACCTGGAAGGCGAGCTCGACGCCTGCGGCTTTCTACGCGTCGCCGAGAAGCGCCCGAGCATGGTGCGCAACCTGCGCAGCATCTTCCAGCGCGCGCGGCTGAGCGAGCAGGAAGTGCGCACCCTGCGCGGCGTTATCGCGGGCTTGGTCGAGTACGGCAGACGCGGGCCCGTCCGATAGCAATGTTGAACGATCTCGGCCGTCAGAATAATACCAAGCGACACTGATAAAGACCCATTTGACCGCCCGATTTTCGCCGCTGGCTAGGAGCGGGTCGCGCCGTCGTGCGGGCTCACGTCCAGCGGCCCGCGACGACGCCAGCGGCGAAAAGCGCGCGGCCTGCGGTGGCCCGAGGCGGCCTTCCGGATGCGTCGCGACG
>CAZVDW010000023.1:0-1956 GCA_964625645.1 uncultured Rhodospirillaceae bacterium | reverse complement strand
GTCTATAGGGCCAGTGAACACCAAGTGTTCGACTTCAAAGCCCACGGAATTCCTCTGGGGGTCATAGCGGCCATTCCATACGGTCCAGCTCAGGAGATTAATCTGAATCCCGGCGACATGATCATACTGCTAACCGATGGTTTCTACGAATGGACGAACGGGGCTGGGGAACAATTTGGATTGGATCGGCTGAAGAGTTCGATTCGCGCTTATCACGATTTGAGCCCAGCGGCATTCATTCAGGCGCTGTACAAGGACGTAGTTTCGTTCGTTGCCGGTACACGTCAGCAGGACGATTTGACAGCCATGGCAGTGAAGCGAATATGCCAGTGAACTGTTGATCTGCTCGTGTGGTCCCAAAAGTCAGCCGAAGTCGAATTTCTTTGGTCAAGAAGGCTTGAAACTGTTAGAAAAGCGATAAGGCAGATCTAAGGCCAATGATTTGGATTCTGGGCGACTCTGGCGTCAAGATTTGCAGAAAGAGACTTGAATTGGCTGCAAATCGAGGAAGATTTTGATATTATCACGTAATTGCAAAGCCTGACTGCGTGGGCAAGTGTTTGATATGGGATCTGTCGGTACGTGCGAAGACTGGGCAGGTCGAATGGTGAAGCTCACTGATGAATTTCTGAATATCTCAGCTACTGTGCCGAAAGAGCCGCCAAGATTGGAGGCGATTTGACGATAATTTGGCTCATATTTGGTGTGGGCCTGGTATTTCGGCTGTGGCTGTTGTACGAGGCGCATTGCATGAGGCAGTTCGTGCGCGAGCAACTGCGTAAACCACGTCCGCATACAAGCCCGGCGGTTGCGCTGATAGCACCCTGTAAGGGCATTGACCAAGGATTGGAGGAGAACATCCAGGCGATGCTCGACGCAGTCGGCCCGGGCGCTGCGCCGGCATTCGTGGTCCTCTACGCCGTGTTGATCGCCCTCTGGGTGCCCGGGACGATCATGACCGTGGCCGGCGCGGCGATCTTCCCCACCGGCCTCGCCATCGTCCTGAACTACACGGGCGCCGTGGGCGGGGCGGCCCTCGGATTCGTGATCGCGCGCCGGCTCGGAGGAGACGCCCTCGACGCGACCTTCGGCGATCGCTCCCCACTCTACACCCGCTACCGCGGCGCGATGGCGGCGCGAGGCTTCGAGACGATCCTCTACCTTCGACTCATCCCGACGCCGTACAACGCCCTGAGCTGGCTCGCCGGAATGTCCCCGATGTCCCTGGCGCGCTTCACAGCGGCCACGGCGCTCGGGATCGTGCCGGGCAGCCTCGCGATCACCTACCTCGCCGATGCATTCGCGGACGCGTTCTTCGCGGGAGATTGGAGCGCATTCGTGTCGGTCCGCACCCTGTCGGCGATAGCGCTCTTCGCCGGCGTGGCCGCGATCCCGACCGCGATTCGCCAGGCGCGCGCGCGCTGGAATTGGTTCGGCGGCATCCCCGAGGCGCCGAAGCCGTCCGAGAACGAGGGCGACGACGACCCCGATCCCCCCGCAGATCACCGGGCAGAGGCCGGTGAGTGACCCCGCTCGAGCCCCGAGATGGGGTGTGACCCGAAGCCCCGACCGGACCGGGGCCGAATGTCCGGGCTTCGGAATGTTGTCCGCGGCCATGCGCCGTTATACAACGGAGGCCAGACCTCTCACCGCGCGGATGAGACGGGATGATCATCGAATGCCCCGCCTGTAGCTCCCGGTATCGGATTCGGGAGGACAAGCTCCCCGGCACTGGCGGCAACATCAAGTGCCCGAATTGTGCGCACATCTTCTTCGTGTCTCGCGAGGGACCACCGGGAAGCGGCGCCTATTCCGGCGTCTCGGGAGCCACCTCGGCGGTGGACAGCGAACCCGTGGACGACGCCACGGCGCCGAGTTCCGCAACGTTGCCCGCCACGGGTGGCGACCGGAAGTGGAAACTCCGCAATCCCGTCGGGCTCATCTACGACTTCCCGA
>CAZVDW010000022.1:0-6372 GCA_964625645.1 uncultured Rhodospirillaceae bacterium | reverse complement strand
CCAGCAGCGACGGCCTGGCGCGCGGAGTGGCGCTGACCGAAAAGGCCATGCGCATCGATCCCAACCCGGCCGGCTGGTACCACGTCGCGGATATCCTGTCGCATTATCAGGCAGGAGATTATGAGGCTGCACGGCAGTCGTCGCTGAAAATGAACATCCCCGGCTTTTATATGACCCATATGTGGCGGCTGGCGATCTACGGCCAGCTCGGCCGCGCTGACGCCGCCGCGGCGTCCCTCGCCAGGCTGCTTGAGCTATACCCTGGATTCGCCGAATACGCCGAATACGAGCTGGACAAGTTCAACGTCTATCCGGGGCTGGCCGAACACCTCATCGACGGCTGGCAGAAAGGCGGGCTCTTCGACGAGCCGGAGGCGCCGACGAAGCCGGTTATCGCGGTTCTCCCCTTCGACAATCTCGGCGGCGACCCCGAGCAGGGCTATTTCGCCGACGGCATCACGGAAGGCGTGATCACAGAGTTGTCGCGTTTCTCGGATCTCGGCGTCATCGCGCGCAACTCGACCATGCGCTACAAGGGCCAAGCGGTGGAGGTGCGCGCCGTCGCCGACGAGCTGGGCGCCACCTTTGTCATGGAAGGCAGCGTGCAGCGCTCCGAGGCAAGAATCCGGGTGACAGCGCAATTGATCGACGCCGCGGACGGCACTCATGTCTGGAGCGACAGCTACGACCATGACCTTACGGCAAACGATATTTTTGCCGTCCAGGACGACATCGCCCATCACGTGGCGACGACCATCGGTGATTTTCATGGCGTCATACCACGGGCAATGAGCAAGGCATCGGGTGATAAGCAAACGTCAGAGCTAAGCTCGTATGAATGCGTGCTCCGAATGTACGAATATTCGATCGAGCTCGACGCGGAATCGAATGCGCGCACCCGCGACTGCCTGGAACGGGCCTTGGAGGCCGATCCCGAATATGCCGAGGTGCCGGCATCCTTGGTGGAAATCTATCTTGACGCCAATGCAAGCGGTTGGCCTACGGTGCACAATCCGCTGGACCGCGCTCTTGAGTTGGGCCGCCGAGCCGTGGAGCTGGACCCCAACAGTCAAAGGGCTCACTGGGCCCTGGCCTTCGCTTATTTCCACAGGCAAGAGCGTGACAGCATGCTCGCCGAGGCGAATAAGGTGATCGAGCTAAATCCCAACAACGCCTTTTGGCTCGGCACGGCGGGCTGGGCGATAGCGTTGGCAGGCGATTGGGAGAGGGGCGCGAGGTTGATTCTAAACGGTTTCGAGCTCAATCCCTTCCACCCCGGATGGCATCACTATCCTTTGTTCATCAATCATTACCGTCAAGGCGAATACGAAAAGGCCCTTGCCGAGGCGCAGCAGTTCAACCTGCCTGATTATTTTTGGAGCCCGATGCTGTTCGCCGCCGCCTATGGCCAGCTCGGTCTGGTAGCGAACGCGGAGCAATCGATCGGCGAGCTGCTGAGCTTGAACCCGGATTTCGCGGATCGGCCAGGGTTCTACATCGGTAACTACGTCTTCGAGGACGAGGTCGTGGAGCACATCGTCGCCGGCCTCGCCAAAGCTGGGCTGGATATTCCCGAGTAAACCGCCTGACGCGGCTCAGCCGGTGTCGGCGACCAGCCCTGCCGCCTCGATGCCCGCCACGGCGGCGATCTCGTCGTTGTCGGAGTTGTCGCCGGTGACGCCGACGGCGCCGAGCAGGCTGCCGTTCGCGTCCTTGACCAGCACGCCGCCGGGCACCGGCACCAGGGCGCCGCCGGCGAGCGCGTTGATGGCCTGGACGAAATAGGGCTGCTGTTGCGCACGCTCGAAGAGCGCCCGGGAGCCCAAGCCCATGCCCAGCGCGCCGAAGGCCTTGCCGTGGGCGATCTGCGGCCTGAGGATACTGGTGCCGTCCTGGCGCTCGAAGGCCTTCAAGTGGCCGCCCGCATCCAGCACCGCAACGGCCAGCGGGTTGAAACCTTCCTCCCCGCCCTTGGCCAGGGCGGCGGCGATGATGGTGCGGCATTGTTCCAGCGTCAGGCTCATGGTTCTTCTCCTACTCGTTTCAAGAAAATCGCGCATAAAGCGCCGTCGGATCAGGATGGATAGTCCACCGGCGTGGCGTGCCAGCCGGCCTCGCGCTTCGACCAGTAGAGGTCGTCGAGGCGCGTCGTCAGAATGCCCGGGTGGCCGTTGCCGATCGGTGCGTCATCGATCTTGGTGATGGGGATGAGGCCGCCGCCCGAAGTGGTGAGGAAAACCTCGTCGGCGCCGCGCAGCGCCTCCGCCGGCAGCAGCTCGCGGGCGTAAGCGACGCCGATCTCGTCGCAGAGCTCGAAGGTCGTGCGCCGGGTCATGCCGTCGAGCACGCCGCGCTCGGGCGTGACAAGCGCGCCGTCCTTGACCGCGAAGACGTTGAAGCCCGGCCCCTCCGTCACGTTGCCGCGGCCGTCGCCGAGCACCACCGTGTCGGCGCCCGCGTCATAGGCGTCGAACAGGCCCATCTCGAACTCGAGCCAATGATAGTGCTTGAGGGTGGGGTCCACGGCCTCGGGCGGCACCCGCATGCGCTCGCTCACGTGCAGATGCAGGCCCTCGCGCTTCTTCTTGGGCGTGGCGATCCAGACATAGGGGATGCAGAAGACGTGGAAGCGGTTCTCCGCCAGGCGCAGGTCGCGCGAGCCGACGGGCGGGTGGCCGCGGGTCATGATCATCTGCACATAGGCCTCGCGAAAACCCGTTTTGCGCACGCAGTCGATGACGATCTCGCGGCGCTGCTCGGGCGTATAGGGCCCGGTCATGCGCAATTTGGCGATATTGCGGGCGAAGCGCGCGAGGTGGTCGTCGAGGCGGAAGAAGGCGCCGTGCCACACCGTCACCGTGTCCTGGTTGGCGTCGGAGCGCAGAAAGCCCCAGTCGAGCATGGAAATGCGCGCGTCCTTGATCGGCACGTATTGGCCGTCGGTAAATGCGATGCCGTGCGAGAAGTCCATCAAAGCGATTCCCTCTGCCGCGGAAAGACTCTAGCCTACACGTCCCAGACGGAGCCGCCATCCCCGATGCACGCCGAGACCCTCGACCTGCGCGACGTCATCGTCTTCCTGGTCGCCGCCGGGGTGGTGGTGCCCCTCGTCCAGCGCCTCAAGGTGAGCCCGGTGCTGGGCTTCCTGTTCGTCGGCGTGGTCATCGGGCCCTATGGCCTGGCGCGCTTCGAGGAGACCGTGCCGTGGTTTTCCTACGCCGCCATCACCGATCTCGAAGGGGTCAGCGCCCTGGCCGAGCTCGGCGTGGTGTTCCTGCTCTTCATGATCGGCCTCGAGCTTTCCTTCGAGCGCCTGTGGAGCCTGCGCCACGCGGTCTTCGGCCTTGGCGGCGCCCAGGTGGTGGTGACCGCTGTGGCGATCGGCGGCATTGCCTACGCCTTCGACAATCCCTTGGCCACGGCGGTGGTGCTCGGCGCCTGCTTCGCCCTGTCATCGACCGCCATCGTCATGCAATTGCTGGCCGAGAACCGCCGCCTCGGCACGCCGGTCGGGCGCACCAGCTTCGCCATCCTGCTGTTCCAGGACCTCGCCGTGGTGCCGATCCTGTTCATGGTCGGCGTCTTCGCCAGCCATGGCCAAGGCTCGGTCATCGTCGGCTTCGCCGCGGCGCTCGGCCAGGCGACCGTCGCGGTGGTGGCGATACTGCTGATCGGCCGCCTGGTCATACGGCCGCTGTTCCGCATTGTTGGCTCGAGCGCCAGCCGCGAGCTGTTCGTCGCCACCGTGCTGCTGGTGATCATCGGCACCGCGATCACCACCAACGCCGTCGGCATGTCGATGGCGCTCGGCGCCTTCCTCGCCGGGCTGATGTTTGCCGAGACCGAATACCGCCACGAGATCACCGTCGACATCCAGCCCTTCCGCGGCCTGTTGCTGGGCCTCTTCTTCGTCTCGGTCGGCATGGGTATCGACATGGCGGAGGTCGCGGCCAGGCCCCTGTGGCTGGCCTCGTCCGTTATCGGGCTGTTCATGGTCAAGGGCGTGATCCTCTACGTGCTGGCGCGCCTTTCCGGCCACTCCCAGTCGGTATCGCTGGAGACCAGCCTGCTGCTCGGCCAGGGTGGTGAGTTCGCCTTCGTGGTGCTCGGCATGGCGTCGGCGGTGGGCCTGATGCCGCGCGATGTCGCCCAGTTCATGCTCATCGTCACCGGTCTGACCATGATGGTGACGCCGATCGCCGCGCGCATCGCCAGGCAGCTGGCGCGGCTGGTGGAGCGCCTGGAGGCCCAGCGTGGCCAGAGCGAGCCCGACCCGCGCGGCAGCCTCAGCGGCCATGTGGTGATGGTCGGCTATGGCCGCGTCGGGCAGCTACTGGGCTCCATTCTGGACGAGCAGGAAGTGCCCCATATCGCCATCGACAACGATGCCCTGCTGGTCGCCCGTTTCCGCGCTCACGGCGCCAATATCTATTTCGGCGACGCCAACCGCACCGAGCTGTTGCGCCGTCTCGGCATCGAGGAAGCCTCCGCTCTGGTGGTGACCATGGACGACGCGGAACTGGCCGAGCGCGTGGTCGACGTGGCGCACCGGACCTGGCCGCGCCTGCCCATCTATTGCCGCGCCCGCGACCCGGACCATGCCGCGCGGCTGTTGCGCCGCGGCGCCACAAAGGTGATACCGGAGGCCATGGAGGCAACCCTGCAACTCGGCGAAGCGGTCCTCCAGGGCGCCGGGATCCCCGAGGACGCGGCGCGCCAGCTCATCGAGATCCGGCGCGAGGAGCTGCAGGCGGTACTCGAGCTGGGTGACGAGGAGGAGAGACCATAATGCGCTTACGCCACGGCAGCGAGTTCCTGGCCCTGCCCGGCCCGACCACTGTGCCGGACGAAGTGCTGGGTGCCATGCACCGCCCGGCCATCGACATCTATGCCGGCGAGCTGATCGCCCTGACCGACAGCCTGCTTGCGGACTTGAAGACGATCTTCCGCACCGCGGGTCAAGCCTACATTTACATCGCCAACGGTCACGGGGCCTGGGAGGCGGCGCTGGCCAACGTGCTGGCCCCGGGCGACACGGCGCTGGTGCTGGAGAGCGGCCGCTTCGCCAGCGGCTGGGGCGAGATGGCGGAAGCGCTCGGCGTCACGGTCGAGGCGCTGCCCGGCGACTGGCGCCGCGCGGTCGACCCGGCTGCGCTGCAGGCCTGCCTCGAAGCCGACCGCGAGGGCCGCATCAAGGCCGTGCTGGTGGCCCAGGTCGACACCGCGTCCGGCGTCGTCAACGACATTCCGGCCATCCGCGCGGCCATGGACAAGGCCGGCCACGATGCCCTGCTGATGGTCGATGCCGTGGCCTCGCTGGCCACCATGGCTTTCGAGATGGACGCCTGGGGCATCGATGTCGCGGTCTCGGGCTCGCAGAAGGGCCTCATGATGAGCCCCGGTCTCGGCTTCGTCGCCGCCAACGACAAGGCGCTCGGCGTCCACGCCAAGGTCGGCCTGCGCAGCCGCTATTGGGATTGGACCCAGCGCGCCGGCGACGAGCATTATCAGAAATATTGCGGCACCGCGCCCGAGCACATGATGTTCGGCCTGCGCCGCTCGCTCGACATGCTATTGGCCGAAGGCCTGGAGGGCGCCATCGCGCGCCACGCCACCCTGGCCGAGGCGGTGCGCCGGGCCGCCGCGGTCTGGGCCGAGGGCGGCGCCTTCGATTTCAACATTACAAAGCCGCGGGAACGCTCGAATTCGGTCACCACCCTGCTGATGGCCGAGGGCCACGACCCGGCGCCGCTCAACGCCTTCTGCAAGGAGCGCCTCGGTGTGGTGCTGGGCATCGGCATTGGCGATCTCAGCGGCCGCGCCTTCCGCATCGCCCATATGGGGCACCTCAATGCGCCGATGCTGCTGGGCGCCCTGGGCGCTGTCGAGACGGCGCTCGGCGCCCTCGACATGCCGCACGGCCGCGGCGGCGTGCAGGCGGCCATCGATTGGTTGGCGGAGGCTGCCAAGGCGTGAGCCGCGCGACGGCAACCCGGCGGGTTCTGGGACTCTCACCGACCACGGCGCTGGCGGCGCTGTGGATGACCGGCGCGCTGGCCAGCTTCATGACCATGGCGATTTCCGTGCGCGAGCTGTCGGACACCCTGCACACCTTCGAGATCCTCGTCCTGCGCAGCATCATCGGCCTGGCGGTCGTGTTCATGGCCGTGACGCTCAGCCGCGACGGCACCTTCCGCAGCCACCAGCCGCGCTGGCAGCTGCGCCGCAACCTCGTGCATTTCCTCGGCCAGGCGGGCTGGACCTATGGCCTCGGCGTGCTGCCGCTGGCGGTCGTCTTTACCCTCGAGTTCACGGTGCCGGCCTGGACAGCGCTGCTGGCGGTGCTGTTTCTCGGCGAGCGTTTCAGCCGCA
>CAZVDW010000021.1:0-2040 GCA_964625645.1 uncultured Rhodospirillaceae bacterium | reverse complement strand
GATGCTCTCTGCGGCATCGACTGCCAGCGCCACGCAGTGGAGGCCGTCGTCGGCCAGCTTGAGGCGGTCCATGCTGGCCTCGGCGGTGACCGCGTCTGGGCGCTCCACCGTATCGATGAAGTTGCCGCCGCGCTTGATCTGCTCCCCCGCAGGGACAAGCTCTCCGCCTGCGCCGACCGGCGGCCGCGCATCGAGTTTCAACGCATCGGCGGCACTTGCTTCCAGCTCGGCCGCGTCATGGCGCATGAACTGGGCAGCGAGGGGGTCAGGTGTTGACCGTGTCTCAAGCTCTTCCGCCGTCGCTCGCAGGGATTGGGCCTCCGCCTGATCTATTACGGCGCGGGCTGCTTTGCTTGGTCGTGCGCTACAGATCAAGGACATGGCTCTAGCCGTTCATCCCAATTGCGGCCACCCTCTCAATCAGCGCCGTCCGCCTCAACAAAATAAATTCTGGGAAGCCGCCTATGGGGCTGGAAGCCCCAAGCGACCCAGCCCCCTTTAGGGGGTGCAACATGTGCAACTCGTAAGCATTTGATGTCATTGTATTATTTAGATCCTACACTGTTGAGTTCACGACTTGAGTGTGCAAGTCAACATCTCAATTGATTTCAGCAACTTACGAGTCAATTGTTCTGCGCAACTCGCCAACTTGCACAATTATGTTTACTCAGCTTCCGGCTCCTTTTTCTTGATTACTATCTTCCATTTTGCTTCTGTTCCCTTACTTGTTTTGGTCACGAATTTAACGCGGCAATCTCCTTCAGCATCGACCCACCTCTTGGTAAATTCGCGAGAACACAATGCCGCCAAATCACGTCCTTGCAGGCGTTTGCCATTTGGCCAGCCAACGACGCCCTTCATCGACTTTTGGATACTCGCCATCACTTTGTGCTCACCTTCACCCAAATTCTCGACCATTGCATAAGCCAGCTCCGACACTGCTAGGATATCTGTTGCGACTTCGAGCAGGGCGTTCGCCGCGTCGGCCTCGGTCACCAGCTTACAAACGCCGATCGCGGCGCCCTCGCCCTTGTCCATCTCTTGCGGCACTAGCTCCATCATCACCGGGTCGAGCGCCTCGCCCTCGCGTATCTTGCCGGTGTCGAGCACGATGAACCGCGAGAGCTTGGCCGACAGGAATTGCGCCTTCCAGCTCTTGCGCTGGTCGGGCGATTTAGGCATCCAGTGCGACAGGGTGAACCCGCAGTCCAGGGCGCTGTAGATGGCACCAGAGCCGCGCCACGCGCTCGCGTCGCCGCGCGTCCAGTCGCCATCCTTGTTCCTGTCCTTGGGCGTGTGGTGGGCGTGCAGGACAGCTGCGCCGGTCGCCGAGGCGATCAACAATAATGCCTTGGTGATCATGGCTGCAGACGCGGCGCTGTTCTCGTCCGCCGCGTCGCTCAGCGTGACGTAGGGGTCGAAGATCACCAGCTGGGCGCCGGCCTGCCTGATGGCGAGCACGATGCGCGCGACGTTATCCTCGTCGATCTCCAGGTTACCTGCCTCGTTGACCGCTACCAGCCGCAGCATGCCGCTCGATTTGCCGCGCACATGTATGTCAGCGCTTTTCTTGTCGCCGTGCTGCAGCATCACCGCCTTGATGCGTCGGGCGATATCTTCGACCCGCTCTTCGTTGGCGATCCACACCGTCGTGATGGGCTCGGGCGCCTGGGGCAGGCCCATGCGCGCGGTGTCGCCGACAGCGAGGCCAGTGACGAGCGCAGCCAGCCAGCGTGTCTTGCCGACATTAGACATGCCGGCGATCGAGGTGGCGCCCTGCTCGGGCAGCATCATGGGTATGATCCATTTAACGGGTGGGAGAACCGCTTCTCTTAATGAGACGGCGTTGAGCTTTACGAACTCGCTTAAACTTGCGTCGTCGCTGGGTGACGCGCTTGGGCCGGTACTCATCTGCAGGACGGCAACGCGCTCCTCGATATCCGAGGGTTTCGTTTCGCGTTGCGGCCCGATAGGGCGGCTGGTGGCTGTCGTCTCCTTGATGAGAGGCTCGCCCTTGCTCAGCTCCTCAATGACCAGGTC
>CAZVDW010000020.1:0-11723 GCA_964625645.1 uncultured Rhodospirillaceae bacterium | reverse complement strand
GTATTTTCGTGCTGCTCACGCCCACCGGAGCCATGCTGCTAGCGCTGGGGGTCTCGGCAAGCGGCCAGACGGTTTTCGCCGCCGCTTTTCTCAGTTGGCAGTGAGGCCGGGAAAAGCCGCTTAATCAACGGGCTGCTAGGCCATGGCACACCTCAAGGTTTTCGCTACGGCTGCGGTGGTCGGGCTTCTCGCCTATGGCGGCATTCTGCTGCTGATAGCGCTGTTCCGCGCACTGGGGCTTCAGGAATGATGTTGCGCGACGGACCGCAAGAGGCGCCCCTAACGCTCGTGCTCGCGCACGGTGCCGGCGCCGGCATGGACACGCCGTTCATGAGCCGTATCGCCGAGGGCCTGGCCGCCGCGGGGCTGCGGGTCGTCCGCTTCGAGTTTCCCTATATGCAGAGGCGGCGCGCCGAGGGCGGTCGCCGACCGCCGGACCGGCAGCCGGTGTTGCTCGATTGCTGGCGTCAGACGATCGCCGAGCTGGGCCCGGCCGGGCGCCTGGTAATCGGCGGCAAATCCATGGGCGGGCGCATGGCCAGCCTGATCGCCGACGAAGCGGGCGTCGCCGGCCTGGTCTGCCTCGGCTATCCCTTCCATCCCGCCGGCAAGCCGGAGCGCACGCGAACGGAACATCTGGAAAGCCTCGCCACGCCGACGCTGATCCTGCAAGGCGAGCGCGATGCGCTGGGCAACCGCGAGGATGTCGCGGGCTACGCCCTGTCGCCGGCCATCGCCGTGCATTGGCTGGCAGACGGCAACCACGACCTCAAGCCGCGCAAGGCAAGCGGTCGCGACCACGAGCAAAACCTGGCCGAAGCGGTGGCGGCGATTGAGACGTTCATAAGCGGTCTAAGCCCGCGGCCTTGAGCTCAGCGGCCTGGCGGCGGTCGAGCGCGGCGGCGTCGAAATCCTCGATCAGGCCCTCGAACAGACGGTGCCAGTTGACCTCCGCGTTCAAGTGCAAAAAGACCGAGCCGAGGCCGATCGCCGCGCGGTCGACGAAGACGAACTCGCGCGGCGGCCTGACCCCGCCGAGGCGGCGCAGCTCGCCATGCACCTTGGTCGCCACCTCGTGGCCGTACTCGCCGCCGGACGAGTCCTGGATGCGGCGGTCGCGGTCGTCGAGCAAGGGCGCGTAGAGATAATTGGCCCAGAGATTGAGCACGTCGATCATCTCGCGCGTCAGATCCTTGAAGCCCCAGCCCTCATAGGCCGCCACCGCCAGCGCCTCGTCATCGGTCTGCAGGGCGCGATAGAGATCGATCACGCCCTTGACGAAAGCGCCAGAAAACATGCGGACGCAACCATAGTCGAGCAAATTGACACTATGGTCGTCGCGCACGGTGTAATTGCCGAGATGGGGGTCGCCGTGAATGACGCCGCAGTCGTAGAACGGCACATACCAGGCGCGGAACAGATGATAGGCGATGCGGTTGCGCGCCGCGGCCGGGGCCTCGGCGAAATCGAGCAACGGCTTGCCGTCGAGCCAGGTCATGGTCAGCAGGCGGCGCGTCGAAAGCGCCTCGACCACCTGCGGCACATGCACGGCCGGCTCGTCAGCGAGCATGTTGGCGTACAAGCGCATATGCCCCGCCTCGCGGGCGTAATCGAGCTCTTCGCGCAGGCGGTCGCCGATCTCGGCGTGGATCTCGCCGGGGTCGATGGTGCGGTCGTAGCGCCGGTAGATGGCGAAGATGAGCTTGAGCTGGGCCAGATCCGCTTCCACCGCCGCGGCCATGTCGGGATATTGCAGCTTGCAGGCCAGCGCGCGGCCGTCCGGCGCTTTGGCGCGGTGGACCTGGCCGAGGGAGGCGGCACGCGTCGCCTCGTGGGCGAAGTCGGCGAATTTGCTCTGCCAGTCGCGGCCCAGCTCGCCCGCCATGCGGCGGCGCACGAACAACCAGCCCATGGCCGGGGCATCGGCCTGCAATTGCGCCAGCTCGCCGGCATATTCGCTGGGCAGGGCCTCGGGGATGGTCGAGAGCAGCTGCGCCACCTTCATCAGCGGGCCCTTCAGGCCGCCGAGTGCGGCGCGCAGCTCCTCGGCATGGCGCTGGCGGTCGATGGCGACGCCGAGATAGCGCTCGGCGCCGAGCCGCGCGGCGAGCCCGCCGACCTTGGTCGAGACCCGCGCGTAACGGCGGACGCGCGCGCCAAGCCCGCCGTCGTCGCTCATCCCGGCGGCGCCAGGGCGTCTTCGAGCTCGTCGACGAGGCCGGCGATGACGTCGAGGCCCTTGCGCCAAAAAGCCGGGTCGCCGGCATCGAGGCCGAACGGCGCCAGCAGCTCCTTGTGGCGCAAGGTGCCGCCGGCCCGCAGCATCTCCAGATAGCGCTCGCCAAAGCCCGCCTCGGCGTCCTGGTAGACGGCGTAGAGCGCGTTCACCAGGCAGTCGCCGAAGGCATAGGCGTAGACGTAGAACGGCGTGTGGACGAAGTGGGGAATGTAGGACCAGTAGCAGCGATAGGCGTCGTCGAGGCGGATGGCCGGGCCGAGGCTCTCGCCCTGCACCGACATCCATAGCTCGCCGATGGTATCGGGGGTCAGCTCGCCGCCGCGCCGCGCGTCATGCAGGCGGCGCTCGAACTCGCAGAACGCGACCTGGCGCACCACCGTATTCAGCATGTCCTCGACCTTGCCGGCGATCATCACGCGACGGCGCACCGGATCGCTCTCGCCCGCCAGCATGGCGCGGAAGGTGAGCTGCTCGCCGAACACGCTCGCCGTCTCCGCAAGCGTCAGCGGCGTCTCCGCCATCAGCGCACCCTGGCCGCCGGCCAGCACCTGGTGCACGCCGTGGCCAAGCTCGTGGGCAAGCGTCATGACATCGCGCGCACGACCCTGATAGTTGAGCAACAGATAGGGATGCGCCGAGGGTACCGTGGGATGGGCGAAAGCGCCCGGCGCCTTGCCGGGGCGTACCGCTGCGTCGATCCAGTCGCCGTCGAAGAAGCGCCGGCCGATGCTCGCAAGCTCGGGCGAGAACGCGTGATAGGCGTCGAGCACGGTGGCCTGCGCCTGGTTCCAGGGCACGAGCTGGTCGTCGTCCTCGGGCAGAGGGGCATTGCGGTCCCAATAGTCGAGCGCGTCCGTCCCCATCCACTTGGCCTTGAGCGCGTAATAGCGGTGCGACAGGCGCGGATAGGCCTCGCGCACCGCCGAGATCAGCGCCTCGACGACATCGTCCTCGACCAGATTTTCGAGATTGCGCTGGGAGATCGGCTGGGCGAAGTGGCGCCAGCGGTCCTCGACCTCCTTGTCCTTGACGAGGGTGTTGGTGATCAGGGCGAAGGTTTGCAGGTTCTCCGACAGCACCCGCGAGATCTCCGCCGCGATGTCGCGGCGCACCGCGCCATCCTTCGACGACAGCAGGTCGAAGGCCTCGGCGCTGCTCAAGGCCTCGTCGCGGTGGTCGAAGCGCAAGCGCGCCATGGTCTCGTCGAACAGGCGCACCCAGGCACCGCGCCCGGCCACGGCCTTTTCGTGCAGCAATTGCTCCATCTCGTCGGCGAGCTGGTGCTCGCGAAAGGCGCGGGTGTCGCGAATCCAGGGCTGCCAGCGCGCCAGCTCGGGCGCTTCGAGCTGGCCGGCCAGGGTCTCCTCGTCGATGCGGTTAAGCTCGAGGGTGACGAACAGCGTCGTGGTGCCGATGGCGTTCACCCGCTCCTGCATGGTTTGCAGGAACTGCCCGGCCGCGGGATCGCCGACATCGCCGGCATAGTCGAGATAGGCATAGCTCATGACCCGGCCAAGGGTGTCGGCGAGGCTGTCATAAGCCTCGATCAGGGCCGCCAGCTCCTCGCCGGTAAGCTCGGCCAGGCGGCCGCGATAGCGCTCGGCGAGCGCATCCGCCGCGGCCTCGGCCGCGTCCAGGTCACTGGTCAAGGCCGCAGCCTCGCGGCCGGCATAGAGGTCGGACAGGTCCCAGCCCGGCAGGTCGCCGAGCTCGCTGTCGGTGGCAGTCTCCGTCATTCTGGTCTCCTAAGAGTCTCGCATCCTCCAGCTATATGGCGTCTCGTGCGGTGCTGCCAATGGTGTAGACTCGGTGAATGGGGAAACAGGAAAGCAAGACATGAAACTCGACACCTGGCCGAACCTGGTGACCATGCTGCACGAACAGGCGCAGGCGAAAGGCGATGCGCCGTTCCTCTGGGGCAAGATCGACGGCACCTACCAGGCCACCAGTTGGCGCCAGGCGGCGGACCAGGTCAATGCCCTGGCGCGGGCCTTGCGCAGCTACGGCCTGCAAACCGGCGACCGCGTGGCCCTGGTCTCGGAGAACGCGCCGCATTGGGCGATCGCCGACTTCGCCATCATGGCGGCGGGCGGCGTCAGCGTGCCCGCCTACACCACCAACACCACCCGCGACCACGGCCACATTCTGTCCGACAGCGGCGCCCGCTTCGCCATCGTCTCCAGCGCCGCGCTGGCCGAGCCGCTGCTGCAGGCGGCTGCCAGCGCGCCCGGGCTGGAACGCATCATTGCCATCGACGAGCCCGAGGGCGGTGGCGGCGACGGCGTCAGCCGCTGGCAGGCCGCGCTCGACGAAGGCGCGCAAGGTGACGGCGACCCGCTGGCCGAGGCCTCGGCCATCGAGGCGGACAGTCTCGCCTGCCTGATCTACACCTCGGGCACGGGCGGCGCCCCCAAGGGCGTCATGCTCAGCCATCGCGCCATGCTCGCCAATTGCGTCGGCGCCTACGAGCTGCTGCTCTCGCTCGGCCTCGACGAGGAAGTGTTTCTCTCGTTCCTGCCGCTGTCCCATTCCTATGAGCACAGTTGCGGGCTGATGTTCCCGGTCGCCATCGGCGCCGAGATCTATTACGCCGAGCGCGTCGAGACCCTGACCACCAATCTGCTCGAAGCGCGGCCCACCGTCATGACCGCGGTGCCGCGGCTTTACGAGCTGATGCGCGGGCGCATCCTGCAAGGCGTCAAGCGCCAGGGCGGCTTCAAGGAAAAGCTGTTCTGGCGCGCGGTCAAGCTCGGGCGCAAGGCCTACGAGGACCCCGCCGGCATGAGCTGGTTCGAGCGCCTCGACAACGCCATCGTCGACCGCGTGGTGCGCAACAAGGTGCGCGGGCGCTTCGGCGGCCGCCTCAAGGCCCTGGTCTCGGGCGGCGCGCCCCTCAATACCGAGATCGGCATCTTCTTTACCGCCCTCGGCCTGCGCCTGCTGCAAGGCTATGGCCAGACCGAGGCGGCACCGGTGATCAGCTGCAACCCGCCGCACCTGATCAAGCTGCACACGGTCGGCCCGCCCACCGCCGGCACCGAGGTCCGCATCGCCGAGGATGGCGAGATCCTGGTGCGCGGGCCGCTGCTGATGGACGGCTATTGGAACCTCGAGGAGGAGACCGCCGCGGCACTCAAGGACGGCTGGCTGCACACCGGCGACATCGGCGTCATCGACGACGACGGCTATATCGAGATCACCGACCGCAAGAAGGACATCATCGTCATCTCCGGCGGCGACAATCTCTCGCCGCAGCGGGTCGAGGGCGTGCTCGCCCTGGAGCCGGAGATCGAGCAGGCCATGGTGATGGGCGACCAGCGCCCGCATCTGGTGGCACTGGTGGTGCCGACCGAGGAGTTCGTCATGCAATGGGCCAAGACCAACGGCAAATCCTCGGTTTTGGCCGAGCTGGCGACGAACAGCGCCTTTCACTCAGCCTTGGATGACGCGGTCACGCGCGCCAACGCCGAGCTTTCCGTGATCGAGAAAGTGCGCCGCTTCAGCGTCGCGGATGGGCCCTTCACGGTCGAAAACGAAATGATGACGCCGACCATGAAGCTGCGCCGGTATCAGATTCTAGAGCATTATGGCGAGCGTCTGGAGGCGTTGTACTGATCGACCAGGGGATCGAGCGCGTCCCAGTACAGATCGAAGGCCGCGCGGGCCTCGGCAACCGTATCGCCCGGCGCCAGGTGACGATAGAGCAGTGCCATCAGCTTCACATCCACCGCCGCCAGCGATAGCGCGCTGGAGCTGGCCAGACCATCGGCATAGACCACGCTGTCAGGGAAAAGCGAGCTGTGACCGCCGGCGCCCAGGGTGTGGTAAAGCTCGTGGATCAGGGTGGCACGGCGCTCATGCCCTTGCGTCTCGGCCATGATCAGCGCCAGCGAGCGGTCGATATCGAGCGCCGGCCTTAGCCAGGACTCGGTGTAGCCAACGCCGAGCTTGGCGAAATTGCCATTCAGGTCATGGCGCCTGACGATCCAGGGCAGGCGCTCGCGCGGCAGCACCAGTAGCGCAACGTTGACAAGATCGGGCCGCCGGGTCTCCAGCCGCAGCCTGGTCTCGCCCAGCAGCCCGGCCATGGCGGCAATCGCGCCAGCCACGAATTCGATGTCCGCAGGCTGCCCGTCGAAGACCATTGCCAGCGGGTCTTCAACGAAGCGATTGACCCGCCTGTCATTGGCATCGCCCTCGGCATTGCCGCCGAACAGCACGTCGTGCACGAACTGCCACTCGCGCTCCGGATCAGCCGCTTGGCACGGTGCGGCGGCGAGCAGCGCCGCGAGCAGCGCCGCCGCGAGGGATTTCACGCGCCGGGTTCCAAGCCGAGCGCCCTGAGGCGCTTGGCCGTCTCCTGGCGCCATTGCTCGAGCAGCTCGCCATTGCCGCGCCGGCGCAGGCCATAGGCAAGGTAAAGTGCCATACGCTCGGAATCGGGGCGCCCGAAGCTCGCCACCACCCGCGGCCACCAATAGGCCACCGCGGCCTGGGGCCGGGTGCGGTTGCCCGAGCGCTCGATGACGAGCTCCAGCGCCCGCTCGCTTTGTCTGGCATGGCGCGCCTCGCGGGCCACGATACTGGCCAGGGCGCCCGCGAAGGGCTTGTAGAACGACGCCACCTGGTCGATCAGCTGGATCACCGAGGCGCCGCCCATCAACAGCACGAAAACCAGCGAATCGAGCCAGCCCTGCAAGGGGTAATGGAACACGTTGAGGCGCTTGTCGCCGCCGATGCGGCGAAAGCCGAGATCGGCCGAGCGATCGATTCGGGCGTCCCAGGCATGCTCGACCATGTAGAGGTCGGGATCGACGCCGAAGGGCACCAGGAGCTCGAGCACGGTGCCGGCATGGCCGAACTTCTCGCTGACCAAGCGCGCCGCGAGCTGGCGGTCGGCGATACTCGGCGCGGCGTTGATCTGCCCGGCAAGCCCGGCGGCCCCGGCAAGCTGGGAATCGACCAGGCCCACCATCATCCGCAACAGCTCGCCGCGATAGCCCGGCGTCACCTCGTCCGGCCCCGCCAGGGTCTCGCCGGCGGCGATGCGCGCCACCAGGGCGCGATCCTTGTCCTGCATCATGCCGCGGCTCCTTCCCCAGCAGCCTAATCGCAGCGGCCGGTGGCGGCAACATGGCAAAGGTTGCAAGCGCCGCGACGATTGCCGAGACTGCCCGGGAAGGGAAACGCGAACGGGGCGCGTGACGTGGCCGACATCCTCATCCTGGTAGGAACCGAATCGGGCAATGCCGAGCTTGTCGCCGAGACCCTGGCGGAAGAGCTGGGGCCGGCGGGCCACGAGGTCGAGGTCATGGCCGAGGGCCATGCTCTGCCCGAGGCGGAAAAAGTGGTGCTGATCTGCAGCTCGACCCACGGCGACGGCGAATTGCCGGACAACATCATCCCGCTACAGCAAGAGCTTAGCGAAAAGCGCCCCGACCTTGCCCATCTGCGCTATGGCGTCATCGCCCTTGGCGACCAGACCTTCGCCGACACATTCTGCGGCGCCGGCCGCCAGCTCGACGCCCTGTTCGCGGGGCTCGGTGCGACAAAGGTCGGCGAGCGCCTGGAGATCGACGCCTGTACCCAGCCCCTGCCCGACGACGAGGCACTGACCTGGGCCCAGGAATGGGTGACACTGCTGTAACTTTTGGAGAGGATCGGTCATATGGGGCGCGTGCAGGACAAGGTAGCGCTGATCACCGGCGCGGCGGCGGGAATCGGCGCCGCCGCGGCACGGCTGTTCGCGGCGGAGGGCGCGAAGCTGGTGCTGGTCGACCGCGACGAAGCGGGCATGGCGGAGCTTGCCGGCGACGGCGCCGCCTGCCTCACGGCCGACGTGTCGGATGGGGAGGCGATGCAGGCTTGCGTCGCCACGGCAGAGGAAAGATTTGGCGGCCTCGATATCGCGCTTCTGAATGCGGGCATCGAAGGCGTCGTGCAGCCCATCGCCGACTATCCGGAGGAGGTTTTCGACCGCGTCATCGCGGTCAACCTGCGCGGTGTCTGGCTCGGCCTCAAACACACCCTGCCGGCGATCGCCAGGCGCGGCGGCGGCAGCATCGTGCTGACCTCGTCGATCGCCGGTGTGCGCGGGCGCGAAGGCCTCAGCGCCTATGTCGCCTCGAAGCACGGCGTCATCGGCCTGATGCGCACGGCCGCGCTCGAGGGCGCGCCCGACGGCGTGCGCGTCAACACCATCAATCCTTCGCCGGTCGAGACGCGCATGATGCGCTCCCTCGAAGCCGGCATGGATCCGGACGATCCGGAAGGCCTGCGCGAGCGCTATGCCAGCACCTCGCCGCTCGGCCGCTACGCGGAGCCGGAAGAGATCGCCAAGGTCATGCTGTTCCTCGCCTGCGACGACAGCAGCCACTGCTCGGGCTCGGTCTATATGGTCGACGGCGCCCGCAACGCGCGTTAGAGCGCTCTAGCGCACCAAGAGTGAAAACTCCGCCGCGTCCTCCCAGATGAAACCATCGTCGCGCTTGATCAGCTCCGGGAAATGGCCGGGCACGATGCGGTCCGCCATATCGAGAATATGCCCGATAGTGGCCGTGCCCTTAACAATGCTGTCGAAGGCCAGATCGCAACACCGCGTCAGCGCTTCTTTGGGATATTTTATGGCATCGCCCGCCACCACCACGCAGCCGGACCTTTGCGTATCGAGACGCAGCGCGAAGGAGCCCGGCGTGTGGCCGGGCGCGGGGAAATAGCGCACGCCATCGCAAATGCGCGCCTCGCCATCGATCAGCTCCAGATTATGCTTCTGCAACTGTTCGCGCACCATCCAGGGGATGAAGATATCGTCCTTGTGGGGCTCGCCCGCATAGTCCCACTCGCGCCGGCTGACCATGACCCTGGCGTCGGGAAACAGGTCGATATTGTTGGCGTGATCGAAATGGAGATGAGAGAGAAACACCACCTTGATATCGGCCGGCACCATGCCTTTGGCCCGCAAGGCATTGAGCAGCGTCATGCGATTGCAGTAATGACCGACGTCGAACAGGATCGGCCCGTCGTCACAGCTGATCAGCGTCGCATTGGCAAGCCCCAGAAAGCCGTCCTTCGTCTTCAAGTTGTTGCCCTGCACGACAATGTCGTAATCGACCGGCACGCTGGCCTCCCTATATCCTCATATCACCCGGCGACAGCCCCACGGATTCGGCCGCGTCGAGAATTTCCCGCCAGGTCGTGGCATCGATGCGGATGCCGTCCGCGCCACGCGCCGCCCTTTGCTTGCGCTCGGGATCGCCGGGCAGCATCACCGCGTCGACACCCGCCGCCGGCGCCGACGATTTCACGTAGCGGGTGATCTCGTCGAGCTCGCTGCGGAAGAAATCCGTATCTCCGAGCGCCGCCGGATCAAGGATGATGCTGAGCATATTGTTGATGAGACTCTCCCGACCCTGGCGTCCCGGCACGCAGCCGCCGCCATTGACCAGCGCACCCGCCAGAACCTCGCAAATCAAGGCCAAGCCATAGCCTTTGTGCTCGCCGAAGGGCAACAGCGCGCCACGCGGGTCGCGAAACATCGTGCCGGGGTCATTGGTCGCCACGCCGGCGGGGTCGGTCAGCGTGCCGTCGGCCACGACCTCGCCCGTGTTGTGCGCGACCCTGACCTTGCCAAAGGCAATCTTGCTCGTCGCCATGTCGAGCACGATCGGCGGCTGAGCGTCGGTGCCGGGAATGGCGGTGCAATAGGGGTTGGTGGCGAAACGCGCTTGCGTGCCGCCGAAAGGCGCCACCAGCGGCTTATGACCATTGATATTGACGTAGTGGATCGAGACCAGACCGGCGTCCGCGCATAATTCGGCCCAGGCCCCGATGCGCCCGAGATGATGGCTGTTGCGAAGCGCCAGGATGGCGACCCCGGCCTCGCCCGCCTTGGCGATGCCGATAGCCATGGCTTCAGCCCCGATGACCTGGCCGTAGCCGAGATTGCCATCGAGCTGCACCACCGGCCCGCTGTCCCGCAGCACGCTGACATGCTGGTTGGCATGGACCGCGTCGCTGCCGGCATTGCGCACGTAGAGCGGCACCACGCCGACGCCGTGGCTGTCATGGCCCGCGAGGTTGGCGGCGACAAGGTTCTCGGCGATCGCACGCGCCTCCTCAGGCGCGGAGCCGCAGGCTGCGAAGACCGCGCCGACGCTCTCCGTCAGCGCGCCCGCGTCGGCGACGACATCCCCGCCAGCCTCCGCCTCAAGCGCCAAAGCCCTCGCCCTTCTTGCGGTATTCGTCGCGCGGCGGGCTGAAGATGTCCAACACCACGGCCCCATCCGGCCCGGCCCGGAAGCCGTGCTCGACATGGCCCGGCGACTGCCAGAAATCGCCCGTCTCGACCGCATGCTCGATGCCATCCTGGATGCGCACGCCGCTGCCTTCGAGCATCACGCCCCACTGCTCCTGGGGGTGGCTGTGCAGGCTGCCCGACTTATCGGGCGCCATGCGCACCACGGACAGCATGACGTTCTCGCCGGGAAATATCCGCGTCTCCAGGCCCTCGGCCAAGGTCCGCGCGATGCCCTGGCTGAGGTCGTGCAGATTGAAGAAATGGGGGTCGCTCATGGCTCTCCACCCTCGCTCTTATGCCTATAACAGGGAAATTGGCACCGGCGCCTCAGCAGCCCGAGTCTTCCTGGCCCCAGGGGGTCTGGGTGCGGCAGAAGGTGGCACCCGCGACCTTGGTATTGCGCAAGACAGTGCTGGTGAGGTCGAGGTCGCTGAGGTCGGCACCGTCGAGGTCGGCCTCGCTGAGCGTGGCGTTCTGCCAGATGGTGCCGGCAAGATTGCCCCCGCGCAAGTCGGCACCGGCGAGATAGGCGTAGGTCAGGTCGGCACCGCTGAGGTTTGCGCCAACGAGGTTGGCAGCGAGCAGGTTGGCGCCGTTCAGCTTGGCGGCGCTCAGGTTGCTACGGGCGAGCCCGGCATATTTGAGATTGGCCTCGTTGAGGTCGGCACCGCTCAAATCCGCGCCGGCCAGATTGGCATCGCGCAGGTTGGCGCCGGCAAGATCGGCGGCCGCCAGATTGGCGCCACGCAGATCGGCACGCCAGAGATTGGCATGGTTGAGATTTGCGCCGGCCAGATCGGCGCCGGACAGGTCGCAGCCGATGCATTGGCCCTCGGCCTTGAGTGCCGCGAGCTGGGTCTCGTCGAAGGCGAGCGCGGGCGGGGCAAGCACCAGTAGGCAGAGCACGACAAGCCTCATTCTTCGCAGCCCCCGTTCTCTTCGCCCCACGGCATTTGGGTGGCGCAGAGGACGGCGCCGGTGAGGTCCGCGCCCTCCAGCGTGGCGCCGGAGAGATCCGCCTCGCTGAGGTTCGCCTTGCGCAACACCGCGCCGCTGAGATTGGCCCGCAACAAGGTCGCACTGCGCAAATTCGCCTCGCGCAAGGTGGCGCCGGTAAGGTCCGCATCCGACAGGGTGGCATTGCTGAGGTCGGCCTTGATAAAGCTGGCGCCGGCCAATACCGCGCCG
>CAZVDW010000019.1:0-1821 GCA_964625645.1 uncultured Rhodospirillaceae bacterium | reverse complement strand
AGGCATAGTCGCAGAAGAGTTTCAGGGGGTTCCGGCACCCCTGGTGACCCGCCATCGCCATCGTCAAGCTTTGAATGAAGCGCGTGAGGCGCTTGAACGGTTTATTCATGCGAAGGAACGGCTGGAAATGCCCGAACTTTCAGCGGAAGATTTGCGCCTTGCAGGGCGGGCGCTTGGCCGGATTGCCGGGACGGTAGATGCAGAGGACCTGCTCGACGTCATTTTTGCGGACTTTTGCATTGGAAAATGATCCTGTTTCACGTGAAACAATTAGGCTTGTTGATGCGTTTCACGTGAAACGTTTTCGCTGTCGCCGCTTATCCCAGTTTATGCTGGGCCCAAATTTTTCTGCCAATTGACAGCACTATGGCACGGACATACATTCCGCCTCATGCAGAGCTACGATGTTATTGTCATTGGCGGCGGGCACGCGGGATGTGAGGCCGCGGCTGCGGCCGCCCGAACCGGCGCGCGAACGCTATTGTTGACCCACCGGGTTGATACCATCGGTGAAATGTCCTGCAATCCGGCGATCGGTGGGCTGGCCAAGGGCCAATTGGTTCGTGAGGTCGACGCGCTTGATGGCATCATGGCCCGTGCCATCGACCGGGCTGGCATACAGTTTCGTATTCTCAACCGCTCGAAGGGGCCGGCGGTGCGTGGGCCGCGCGCCCAGGCCGATCGCTCTCTTTATCGTAAGGCCGTGCAGGCCTTGCTAGCGGAGCAGCAAAATCTCGATATTGCCGCTGAGCCAGTGGACGATTTGCAGCTCAATCCCGAGGGGCGCATTGTTGGCGTGCGCACGCAGGCTGGGCGAGATATCTCTGCCGGTGCGATCGTGGTTACGACAGGTACGTTCCTTCGCGGATTGATCCATGTCGGCGCGGCACAGATTCCGGCAGGGCGCGTCGGCGAGCAGCGTGCGGTGGGCCTGGCCTACACCTTCCGCCGCATTGGCTTGCGTTTGGGGCGCCTAAAAACTGGAACGCCGCCAAGGCTTGATGGGCGCACGATCAATTGGCAAGGGCTGGAAGAGCAGCCAGCCGATAATCCACCCGTACCCTTCTCGTATCTAACGGAAAAGATTGAAGTGCCGCAGGTGTCTTGCCGCATCACCGGCACGACAGCCGAGACCCACGAGATCATCCGCCAAAACCTAAGCCAGTCAGCCATGTATTCCGGGCAGATAGCCGGCACCGGGCCGCGTTATTGCCCATCCATTGAAGAGAAGGTCGTGCGATTTGGTGAACGCGATCGCCATCAGATTTTCTTGGAGCGGGAGGGCCTCGAAGATTTTACCATTTACCCAAATGGCATTTCCACATCGCTGCCTAAAGATGTGCAGCTGGCAATTGTCAAATCCATTCCGGGCTTAGAAAAGGCCGAAATAACTCAGCCCGGTTATGCTATTGAGTACGATTTTGTCGATCCGCGCGAGCTACGTCCGACGTTAGAAGTGCAGCGTGCGCCTGGTCTTTACCTCGCCGGCCAGATCAACGGCACCACGGGCTATGAGGAGGCGGCGGCTCAGGGCCTTATGGCCGGTGTCAATGCGGCGCGGGCCGCCGCTGGTTCTGAACCCTTCCTCCTCGATCGGGCGGACGCTTATATCGGTGTGTTGATAGACGATTTGGTGACGCTCGGCACCGAAGAGCCCTACCGCATGTTTACTTCGCGCGCTGAATACCGCCTGCATTTGCGTGCCGACAATGCAGATCAGCGGCTGACGGCAAAAGGGTATGGTGTGGGCTGTGTTGGGGGGGTGCGCTGGGATTACTATGAGGCCCGAATAACATCGCTTGATGCAGCGCGGCAACTGTT
>CAZVDW010000018.1:0-2547 GCA_964625645.1 uncultured Rhodospirillaceae bacterium | reverse complement strand
CAGCACGCGGCGCAGATAGGCCAGGGCCCGTTTGCGGCGACCGTCGCGAAAGGCGAAATAGGCCGCGACAACGCAGATGGCGAATTCCATCACTCGGCTGTCGCCGGCACGCGCCAGTCGCCGCGCCCGGCCGACCATTCTGCAGGCAAGGCTGCGTTCTCCGGCGGCGAAAGCATAGGTGGCGGCCGGCACATAGGCGTAGAGCCTGACCAGATAGCCGCCATTGCGCTCGCCCATGTCGACGATGGCATCCACCAATTCCCTGGCGTCGTCGTGGCGACCCTCTTGCCAGGCAATGTGGGCGGCGTAATTGGCGCCAATGAAGGCGAAGCCCGGCTGGGTCTTGTCGTAGGCGCCTCGCAGGACGTCGTAATAGGCTTTCGCACGCGGCACGTCTTCGAGGGCCAGCGCGGCTGAGATCGCCGGCACCACTGCGCCGGCATCCCAGATATGAACACCTGTCTCGGCTGCCACCGCGACGCTACGATCCACCCATTCGAAACAGTCCTCGGGTCTCTCACCGAAGAAGAAAGCGAGGCTGGCTTCGCAGGAGCAATAGAGAATCTTCGACATTGCCGGCAGGGCGTCGAAATCCTTGCCGATATGATTGCGCAGGGTTTCCAATATGGCGGCGATGCGCGAGCGGTCACCGCGGATCCAGGCGTAGTGATAGACCAGGATAAAGCCGAACATGGCGCGTGCGCCGGCCGGCATCGGCCCGGAAAATATCGCGTCGACCGTGGCGCTCCACAGGGAGAAGGCCGGGTGGTCCGGGCGGCGCAGGTACAAGGCGGTGAAGATACCCCCGGCGATGCGTGCCTTCAGCCCGTCCGGCATCGGCGTGTCGAACAGCTCCGGGTGGGCGAAGAACTCGTCGATCCAGGGGTCGAACTCGTGCACCTCGGCCCAGCCCATCCAAATTGTCTCGACGATGGCGCTCCAGGCCATCGCCGCGCCGACCGTGGCGCCCTGCGCCTTGAACATCTCATAGGCGTCGGCCAGCAGTGCCCTTGCGCGCGCGCCGTCGCGCACGCCCAGACAGATGCCACGCCATAGCAACAGTTGCGGGTCGGCGTTCAGTCGGGCCTCGGGGAAAGCGTCGAGCCAGGACTCGATAAGGTCGCCGCGGCCCTGCTCGAAATGCAGCGCCGCCAGCCGCGCGACCAGCGCTGCCAGCTCGTCCCAGGCTTGCGAGGCGATATAGAGCAGCGCCGCTTCGTCGCCTTGTTCGCGGGCCTCGAAGAGCGCCCCTGCGCTACGCAACAGGAGTGCCCGCTCATCGTCGGCGATCGCCCATGTCTCACCAAGAGCGCCGCGAAAAAGGTCGTGGTAGCGAAACTTCACGGCGTCGGTCTCGGCGCTGCCGAGGCGTTGCGTGAACAAGCGTCGCTGTACCAGCTGGTCGAGAATCGTGCGGCTGTCGGTGCGTCCGAGCCAGCTGTCGACCAGGTCAGGCTGGATTTCCGGCAGCAGCGCCGTGCGCAGCAGGAAATCCCTGATCTGGGGCTCTTCGCGCTCGAGAACCTGGGAGACGAAATAGTCGAAGGCGGCCTCGCGCTCGTGCGGCTCCTCCGCGCCGATCGCCTTGCCGGTGCTGGCGGCGCGGTCGATGGCCAGGGCAATGCCCGATATCCAGCCCTCCGAGATGGCGTAAAGGCGCTTCGCCAGGCCGGGCACGGGCTCTTGCGAGACCGCTTGAGCGTTGATGGCCAGGTAGGATTCGATTTCGGCCTCGCTGAAGGCCAGCTGGTCCTGGTCGATCAGGGTCAATTGGCGGCTGGCGATCAACCCTGACCAACCCGCCAGCGGCTCGTGGCGGCCGCATATCAGCAGCCGCAACCGTGCCGGCTCGATGGCCTCGGCCGCGCCGCGCAGAATCAGCTCCAGCGGCTCGCTGGCTTCGACGGTATGGAAATCGTCGAGCACGAGCAGCAGCGGGGCCTTGGCGAGCGCCTGCAAAGCGGCAAAGAAGTTGGCCCCGAAGGTCTCCAGGCCGAGGGCGTATTCCGGGCCCAGCGCCGGTAGCGCGGTGGCCGGCTCACCAAGCGCCCGCATCGCGGCCGCACGCAGCATGTAGATCAATTGTCCAGGTGTTCCCTCGGCCTCGCCGAGGCGGCACCAGACGACGGTCGCCTGGCTTTGCCGGGCATAGTCGGCGGCGAGCGTGGTCTTGCCATAACCGGCGCCCGCGACGATCCAGCAGATCGGGGTTTCGGCGCGGGAGTCCAGGGCGTCGATCAGCCGCGCCCTCGGCACCACGCCGCGCGTCGTGGGCACTGCCAGCTTGGCGTCAAACGCCGTTTGCGCAGCCTGCGTCATCGGCAGATGCGCCGACGACCGAGATACGTGACGAGCTTTCGCTGCCGCATCATATCGGCATCGCCCCCCTGCTCGCATACGGCATCAGTCGTCTCCGCGACTCTCGGCATCAACGATAGCAAAGAATAGGTAGCTTGGGGAGCCCGCCTGTCAGCGCCCCTCTTCGGCGTCGATGCCGCCCCAGCGGATGACTTCGAGGATGTTGGAGTGGTCGTCGGTCCAGGCCGG
>CAZVDW010000017.1:0-3857 GCA_964625645.1 uncultured Rhodospirillaceae bacterium | reverse complement strand
AGGGTCGCCGCATGTTCCGGCGTGTCGACATGCGGAAAGACGATGCCCATGGCGCCGCCGTCGAGCACGCGGCTGGCATGGTAATGCTCATAGCCCGGCACGCGCACGAAAGGTGCCACGCCGGCATCCTGGGCGGCATTGCTGATCTGCACCGCGTCGTCGACCGAGAACAGGCCGTGCTCCATGTCGATGAACAGCCAGTCATAGCCGCAGGTCTTCATGGCCTTGGCGATGTCGACGGTGCGCGCCTGGCGCAGCCCCATGCCGATCGCCAATTCGCCAGCGTCGATGCGCTCGCGAACCGGATTGCGCAGCTCAACCATTGCCGTTTCCTCCCCAGATTAGCCGATGCCGTTGAGCCAGGTCGCCAAGGCGTGGCGATAGGCCTCTTCCTGTTCCAGATGCGGCGTATGCGAGGCGTCGGTGAACACGCGCACCTCGGCATTGCTCATCAGCTTGCTGTAGCGATGCAGCGTCGCCGGCGGCGCCTCGTCGAATTCGCCGCAGGTAAACAACACCGGCAGCGTGATGCGCGCCAGGTTGGGCGTGCCGTCATAGTCGCGCAGAGTGCCCGTGGCGCGGAACTCGGTCTCGCCCCACATGGTCGTGTAGAGCGCCGAATTGCCTTTCTCCAGCGAGGTCAAGAGCGGCTCGGGCCAGGGCTCCATGCGGCAGAGATGGCGGCGGTAGAAGGCCTGGGCCGCCTGTTGGTAGGCGGCGCCGCGCACGGTGCCGGCGGCCTCGTTCTCGTCGAGCACCTGGCGCACGGCGACCGGCAACAGCTTGCGCCAGCGCAGATTGTCGGACATCCATTGCGGGGCGCTGATCAGGGGACTGGCGAGGATGCAGGAGAGCAGGCGGCGGCTGTCGATGGCGGCGAACTCGGCAGCCAGCAGGCCGCCCCAGGAATGGCCGAGCAGGTGATAGCGGTTCAGCCCCAGGCTCGTGCTCAGGGCGCGGATCTCGTCGACGAAGCGCGGCACCTGCCAGTTCGTCGGCGCGCCGGGCTTGTCGGATTTGCCGCAATCGAGCTGGTCGTAGAAGATCACCGCCCGGTCGCGCGCCAGGGCCTCGAGGGGCAGCAGATAGTCGTGACTGAAGCCGGGTCCGCCATGCACCACCAGCAGCGGCGCGCCGGGGCCGGAGCCGGCCACGCGATACCAGATCTCGCCGCCGCGCACGGCCACGCGGCCTTCGCCCTCGGGCGGAATCAGCGGCGGCGTATCGTCATCGGCGGCAATCAGGCTGAAGTCGGACTCATCGGCGCAGGCGCTCATGGCGAGTCCCGCCGCGCCGGCCAGAAAGGCGCGTCTGTCGAGCATGCTCATTCCCGGTTTCCCATCGCAATCATCATCGTGCTACCGCCTCGTCGCGGCGGTCGCGGCGCGATTGTATGGGGGAAGCGGGAAGGCGGAAACAGAAACTTCGATACGCCGTGGCTTGCCCTGTCAGCCCGGCCCGCCTAAACTCCCGCCAGCCAAGGTGTCTGAGGCCAGGGAGAGCCCAGGGAGAGCAACGTGACTGTCGCGCTCGAAAGCTGTTCGGCGCTAGTGCTTAACGCGGATTACCGCCCGTTGAGCTACTTTCCGCTGTCGCTCTGGCCGTGGCAGGAAGTGGTCAAGGCCGTCTTCCTCGAGCGCGTCAATATCGTCGCCGAATACGAGCGCGAGGTGCATTCGCCGTCGTGGCGCATGCGGCTGCCGAGCGTGGTCTCGCTCAAGTCCTATGTGCGCTCCGACCACCGCCCCGCCTTCACCCGTTTCAACGTTTTCCTGCGCGATGGCTTCGCCTGCCAATATTGCGGCGGCCGGCGGCGCTCGGAGGACCTCACCTTCGACCACGTGGTGCCGCGCTCGCGCGGCGGCGCGACACGCTGGTCGAACGTGGTCACGGCCTGCGGCCGCTGCAACCTGATCAAGGGCAACCGCATGCCGCGGGACTGCGCCATGCCGCCGCGCAACCCGCCACGCGTGCCCACGGTGCGGGAGCTGCAGCACATGGGCCGGCGTTTTCCGCCCAACTATCTGCACGAAAGTTGGCGCGACTATCTTTATTGGGACACCGAGCTCGAAACCGGCTGATGGCCCTTGGCGGTCACGCCAACCCCGCCTTCCGCAAGCCTTCGAAGAAGATCTCGAAATTGTCCTGGGTTCCGTAGGGCAGGGCATGCCGGATGAAGGCGGGCGTCAATGCCGGCTCGAGCGCCCGTGCTTCGCCGAGGGCGAGGCGGGCCTCGTCGAGACGGCCGAGATGCGCCAGCGCCGAGGCGGTCTCGGCAGGCGGCCAGGGCAAATACGGCGACGTAAATACGGCGACAGTTTACTTTTGTAATTTAATTGTAAAAAGTAAACTGTCGCCGGTTTGGTCGCCGGTTTGTCCTCTGCGCGGTGATGCGCACGCGCTCGCCGCCCTTGCGCACGCTGCCCTCGAGGACGTAGCGAACGCCAAGCTCGGCCCCCACCCGGCGTACGTCCGGCGAAGTTCCCTTGTAGGAAAAGGAAGAGTTGCGGGCGATGACGAAAAGCCAGCGGAAGCGCGACAGCGCCGTGATCAGGTCCTCGGCGATGCCGTCGGCGAAATATTCCTGTTCCGGATCGCCGGACAGATTGTCGAAGGGCAGAACCGCGATCGAGGGCTTGTCGGGCAGCGCCAGTGCCGGCATCGCTTCGCCCGAGCGCCAGACCCGCACCGGCTTGGCGATGTTCTTCACCGCATGTTCGCCGTGATAGGCGAAAGTCGCATCGAGCTTGCCATCGACCGCATCGTGGGCCATGGCCGACAGCGCCACGCCGCCGGGCTCGGCCAGCCCCTCGATGCGCGCCGCGATGTTGACGCCGTCGCCGTAAATGCTGCCGTCGTCCCCGACGATGACATCGCCGAGATTGACGCCGATGCGGAACACCATGCGGCGGTCTTCCGGCAGAGCGGCATTGTTCGCCCCAAGCTCATGTTGAACCGCGAGCGCGCAGCGCACCGCCTCGACGGCGCTGTCGAAAGTGGCGAGAACACTGTCGCCGGCGGTATCGACGACGCGCCCGTCATGGGCCGATATATGCTCGCGAAACACCCCGCGCGCAGCATTCAGCGCCGCCACCGTTGCCGCCTCGTCGGCGCCCATCAGCCGTGAATAGCCGGCCACGTCGGCGGCAAGAATTGCCGCCAGCCTGCGTCTTGCGACCGCATCGGTCATCGACTCGCCCCACTGTGTTTGGGCAATATTCGGCGCCGCATCGACGCCTGTCAAACCCGCAGGCTCAGTCCTTGAGCGTCCACACCGCGATGGCATCGCGGCGGCCGCGCAGCTGTTGCGCTGGCGCTGGCTGCAAATCGCCGGGCTCGCCGCCCGCGGCGCCGACCGCGGCAGCGCTGACCACCGCCTGGCAATCGAGCTCGCGGGTCAGTGCCTGCAGGCGGCTGGCGGTATTCACGGTATCGCCGATCACCGCGAAGGCCATGTTGCGCTGCGAGCCGATATCGCCAAAGACGGCGGGGCCGTAATGGACGCCGACGCCGATGCGAATCTCGGGCTCGCCGGCGGCCCGGCGCTCGCCGTTCCAGGCTGCCAGGCTGGCCAGCATGTCGCGCATGCAGGCCAGCGCGTCGGCGGCATCATGCTCGCCCTGCACCGGCGCGCCGAAAATCGCCAGCATGGCGTCGCCGATGAACTTCTCCAGGGTGCCGCCGTGGCGAAACACCTGCTCCTCCATGCGGCCGTGGAAGTCGCGCAGCAGCTGCATCACCTGTTCCGGCGCCATGCTCTCGGCCATGGCCGTGAAGCTCGCCATGTCGGCGAACAGCACGGCCACCTCGCGGCGCTGGGTGGCACCCAGCGGCTGGTCGCGCCCGGCCAGCTCGTC
>CAZVDW010000016.1:0-1810 GCA_964625645.1 uncultured Rhodospirillaceae bacterium | reverse complement strand
GCACGTCGTCGATCAGCAGCACGTCGACCGAACGGAACAGCTCCTTGAAGCCCATGATGTTCTTGAAGCGCAGGGCGCGGATGAACTGGTACATGAATTTTTCGGCCGAGAGGTAGATCACGCGCTTGTCGGGACGGCGGGCGCGCACCTGCAGGCCGATGGCGTGCATCAGATGGGTCTTGCCAAGGCCGACGCCGCCATAGATGAACAGCGGATTGAAAGGCACGTCGTCCGATTCGCCGACCCGTTTTGCCGCGGCATGAGCAAACTCGTTGGGCTTGCCGACCACGAAATTGTCGAAGCAATAGCGCGAATCGAGCGTCGCACCGATCGAATCGATATCGCCGAAGGGATCCTCGCCGGCCGTCTCGGCCTGCGTCACATGCGCATTCGGCCGTGGCGGATCCACGGGCGTCGGCATGCCCGGGCGCACCACGATATCGACCGCCGCCACGCTCTTGCTCTCGTCCTGCCACAAGGCGCGCAGGCGGTCGCCATAGCGCGGCGCCACCCAGTCGCGCAGGAAGCGCGTCGGCACGCAAAGCTGAACCCGCCCGCCCGTGACGCTGCCCAGCTCCACCGATTCCATCCAACGCTCGAAGGTGGTGCTGCCCAGCTCGCCGCGCAAACGGTCGCGCACGCGCCGCCAGCTCGCGTCGGCTTCCAACCTGTTCTGTGCCTCTGCCACGACTGCTATGACGCCCGCTAACGCTGCATCGCCACAAGCATCGGCACGGGCCAACACTGGGAAAACCTGGAGAAACTACAATCAAGCCTTGCTGGTGAAATGGCCATGACCCCCCTGAGCCGCCAAATTTGCCGAAATCGACAATAACCACACTTCACGACGCTTAGTAACGCCGCACGACCACACCAGCTAGATTTCGGTAAAACTTACCGCATCCGCCTATTTTGTAACATAGTTCTAGACTGCCAAGCGCGAATACTATTGCCAGACTTCAAACGCAGCCGCCTCAGCACCACGGGCAGAGAGTACTCACCGAGACCGCCGACTGCAACAGAATCGGAGCCCCAAATGCATTTTTTTGCTGGACGTTTGCCCATCGGCAACGCCGATCGACGTCAGTTGCCCATGCAAGAACGGCCGCGCCTGAGCGCGGCCGTGGCCGACATCGTCTATGCTTGTAAGGGGCTACGCCATCGCCTTGATACGGCGGCTGAGGCGCGACAGCTTGCGCCGCATGGCATTGCGCGCCACCACGCCTTTTACGACGCCACGCATCAATTGCGGCTGCGCCTGGACAAAGGCCGCTTGCGCAGCCGTCTTGTCGCCATCGGCAATCGCCGCCTCGACGCTCCTGACCGACGTGCGGATGCTGCCGATGCGGGCTCGATTGACGAGCCGCTGCCGCTCGTTGCGGCGAATGCGTTTCTTGGCCGATTTGTGATGCGCCATGCTCTACCCAACTGGAAATGCCCGCGGACGCTCCGTCCGCAGCAGGAAAGGGCGCGGTTATAGCCGGGCGAATCGGGAGCGTCAACAGCCGCCCCGGGCCGAATCGCCCGCAGCCGAATCAGCGGTTCTTGAAATCGGGCTGCCGCTTCTCCGCGAAGGCGGCCATGCCCTCGCTCTGATCCTCGAGCGCGAAGGTCGAATAGAACAGCCGGCGCTCGAACATGACGCCTTCGCCAAGCGGTGTCTCATAGGCCCGGTTGACCGCCTCCTTGGCCATGACGGCCGACGGCAGCGACATCGAAGCGATGGTTCCCGCCACCTCCATGGCCGTGTCCATGAGCTCGGCAAGGGGCACGATGCGGCTGACCAAGCCGGCCCGCTCGGCTTCCTCCG
>CAZVDW010000015.1:0-6992 GCA_964625645.1 uncultured Rhodospirillaceae bacterium | reverse complement strand
CGTCATGTGGGGCGGCAATCCCGCCTCGACCCAGGTCAACGCCATGACCCACATCCAGCGGGCGCGCAAGGCACGCGGCGCCAAGCTGGTGGTGATCGATCCCTACCGCACGCGTACCGCGGCGGTGGCGGACATGCATCTCGCCGTGCGCCCCGGCACGGATGGGGCGTTGGCCTGCGCGGTCATGCATGTGTTGTTCCGCGACGGCTTTGCCGACCATGATTACATGGCGCGCTACACGGATTGTCCGGAACGCTTGCACCAGCACCTGAGCACGCGGGATCCGGCCTGGGCGGCGGCGATCACCGGCCTCGAGGAAAACGCGATCGAGGAATTCGCCAGCCTCTACGGGCGCACCGAGCGCAGCTATATCCGCCTCGGCTACGGTTTCACGCGCTCACGCAACGGCGCCGCCAACATGCATGCGGCAATGTCGCTGGCGGCCGTGACCGGTTCCTGGCGGCACGAAGGCGGCGGCGCCTTCTTCAACAACCGCGACATCTACCATTGGGACAAGACCCTGATCGAGGGCCTGGACGTGCGGGATCGAGGCGTGCGCGTGCTCGACATGTCGCGCATCGGCCCTGTGCTCGGCGGCGACCGCCAGGACCTCGGCGACGGCCCGCCGGTCACCGCCATGCTGATGCAGAACACCAATCCGGCGGTGGTGGCGCCCGAATCCGCCTTGGTCAATGCGGGTTTCGCCCGCGACGACCTGTTCCTCTGCGTGCACGAGCAGTTCATGACCGAGACCGCGGCCCTTGCCGACCTGGTGCTGCCGGCGACGATGTTCCTCGAGCATGACGACATCTATCAGGGCGGCGGCCACCAGCACATCATTCTGGGGTCACGGGTGATAGAGCCCCTGGCCGAGACGCGCTCCAACCACGAGGTGATTTGCGCCCTCGCCAAGCGCCTCGGCGCCGAGCATCCGGGCTTCACCATGAGCGCCAACGAGATCATCGATGCGACCTTGCAGTCATCGGGCTGGGGCAGCCTGGCCGAGTTGCAGGAGACACACTGGATCGACTGCCAGCCGGATTTCGCCACCTCGCATTTCCTCGACGGCTTTCCGACGCCGGACGGCAAGTTCCACTTCGCGCCCGACTGGTCGCGCATCGGGCCGGACCACGAGCGCATGCCCGACCTGCCCGACCATCTCGATATTATCGACGGGCCGGACGCCCGCCATCCCTTCCGCCTGGTCGCGGCGCCGGCCCACAACTACCTGAATTCGAGCTTCACCGAGACGCCGACGAGCCGGAAGAAGGAAGAGCGGCCGCGCGCGCTGCTCCATCCCGACGATGCCGAACGCCTCGGGGCAGAGGAAGGTTGTCGCCTGCGAATGGGCAACGACCGTGGCAAGGTCGTCGTGCACGCCAAGCTGTTCGACGGCCTTCAGCCCGGTGTCGTGGTGGTCGAGAGCATCTGGCCCAACGGCGCCTTCGAGGGCGGGGTGGGGCTCAACGCCTTGATCGCGGCTGATGCCGGTCCGCCCAATGGCGGTGCAGTCTTTCACGACACGGCTGTCTGGCTGCAAAAGGCCTGAGCGCCGCTCAAGTTCCGGTGAGCGGTCTTGCGAGGACCGCCACCATGCGCCATGTAGCGCGGGACAAAACGAGTGGAGACAAAGCATGTTGATCAAGAGCAGCCCCGGCTGGGCCCTGCCGGAGCGCGCGGTCACGCCTGAATCGCTGTACCTCAACCGCCGCCAGCTCGCCAAGGGCCTGGCCGCCGGCAGCGTGTTGGCGGCGATCCCCTTGGCAGGCCTTGCCGCGCAAAAGGAACGCCCGACGGCCGACCTTTATCCGGCTCCGCGCAACGAGGCGCTTTCGCTGTCGCTGCCCGTGACCGATAAGAGCACGACGGGCACATACAACAATTTCTACGAGTTTGGCTCCCATAAGAACATCTGGAAGGCGGCGCAGAGCCTGCCGATCTCGCCGTGGCAGGTGACCATCGACGGGCTGGTGGAGAAGGAGATCCGCATCGAGGCGGAAGACCTGATCCGGCGCCTGCCGCTGGAGGAACGGGTGACCCGCCACCGCTGTGTCGAGGCCTGGGCGATGACCATTCCCTGGACCGGCTTCCCGCTTGCCAGGTTGGTCGAGCTCGCGCGGCCATCCGCCTCCGCCAGGTTCCTGATCATGCAAACCTTCTTCGCTCCCGAGGTCGCCCGCAACCAGCGCCAGGGCCACTTTCCCTGGCCCTATACCGAGGCCCTGACCCTGGCTGAGGCGACCAACGATCTCGCCCTGATCGTGACCGGTGCCTACGGCCGGCCGATGGCCAGGCAGTTCGGCTCGCCACTGCGCCTGGCCGTGCCGTGGAAGTACGGCTTCAAGCACATCAAGTCGATCGTGCGCTTCACTTTCGCCGCGGCGCGTCCCAAGACCTTCTGGGAGGATATCGGCCCCAGCGAGTACGGCTTCTGGGCCAACGTCAATCCGGAATTCTCACACCCGCGCTGGAGCCAGGCAAGCGAGCGCGAGCTGGGCACCGGAGAAAGAGTCCCGACCAAGCTTTACAACGGCTATGTCGATTTCGTCGGACATCTTTATGCGGACTTGCCCCAGGATCGCCGTCTGTTCATGTAATCCCCGTGCGTCCCGAATTGATCATATTCGACTGCGACGGGGTTCTCGTCGACAGCGAGCCGATCGCCAATCGAATTTTGGTGGCGGCGCTGTGCGAGGCCGGCCTGCGATTGAGCCTTGATGAGGTCATGGCGCGCTATGTCGGGCGCAGCATGGCCGCGGTCGTCGCCTTGGCCGAGGATGAGCTTGGGCGGCCATTGCCGGACGGTTTTCTCAAGCGGGCGCAGGCGCTTACATTCGCCGCCTTTCGCCGCGAGCTGCGGCCCATTCCCGGTGTTGCCGAGGCCCTGGCAGCACTATCCGTGCCGATCTGCGTGGCGTCCAGCGGGGCGCCGGAGAAGATCGCCTTGTCGCTGTCCCTGACCGGCCTGGCCCGCTTTTTCCACGGCAATGCCTTCAGCGCCAGCGAAGTGGCGCGGGGCAAGCCGCACCCCGACCTGTTCCTGTACGCCGCCCGGCGCATGGCCGTACGGCCGGAGGCATGCGTCGTGATCGAGGACAGCCTGCCCGGAATCGAGGCCGCAAAGGCGGCGGGAATGCGCGTGTTCGGTTTCTCCGGAGGCGGGCATGGCAGCGAAGCTTTGGCCATGCGCCAGCGGGCAGCTGGGGCACTTGAGTTGTCCGCCATGAGGGAATTACCCAGCCTCATAACGGCTTTGTGACTCATTTCTCCACAAATAACACGAAAACTTGACGATTTTCGTCGGATTTCACTTTAAATCCTTTGCGGGATTACCCATATAATCGGGTAAGGCGCAAGCAAGTTGGTTACTACGACTCCGAATGACCATCTTGTGCGGCGGGCCTGTCCTCCCCCCCCCCCCGCAGGTCCGCCGCCTGCGCGCCTTCACCCCCCAGTCGATTGCTGAGCTTTTGCGTGGAGACGTGTACCGTTCAGAGCGGGGCCTCGGCCAGCTTGCGAAGCAGGAAGTCGCGGAAGACCATGACCCTCTGGGATTGTCTCAGCTCTTCCGGATAAACGAAGTAGCCGTCCGCTGCCGGCGGTTCCGCCTCGGGCAGGATGCGCACCATCTGTGGATTCTGCCTGCCGATGAAAGCCGGCAGCAAGGCGATGCCGATGCCTGTCTCGACCGCGCGCAGGATGCCGTAGGTGTTGTTGACGGTGAAGGCGGGCTGGAATTTGGGGTCGATCTCGCGCAGAGCGTCGGTCAGCCAGTTGATGTGCAGGAAAGGAATCGACAGCCGGTCGCCATATGTGATGACACGGTGTCTGGTCAAGTCCTCCATGCTGTGGGGCGTGCCGAAGCGATTGAGATAGTCGGCGACGGCGAAGACGCCGAAGTGGCCCTGGAAGAGGTGGCGCTGGATCAGGTCCGGCTGGCGCGGCGGGGCCATGCGGATGGCAACGTCGGCCTCGCGCATCGATAGATCAAGCTCGTCGTCGCCGACCAGGAGCGCCACCGCGATGTCCGGGTAATTGTCGAGAAACTCGCTGATCACGCCAGTCAGCCACATGGAGCCGAAACCGACGGTGGTGTTGATGCGCAGCAGGCCTTGCGGCTGTTCCTTGCTCTCGCTGAGCAGCATCTCGGCCGCGGACAGCTTGGCAAAGACTTCGCTGGTGGTCTGGTAGAGCAGCTCGCCCTGTTCGGTCAGGATGAGCCCGCGCGCATGGCGGTGGAACAAGGGCACCTTGAGAGAATCCTCGAGGCCGCGAATCTGCCGGCTCACCGCCGATTGGCTGAGGTCGAGTGCGTCGCCCGCATGCGTAAAGCTGCCGGCCCCCGCAACAACGTGAAATATCCGCAGCTTGTCCCAATCCATTGAGAGAGTTTAGCTCCTATTCGGCCGCCGCCGCCACCTCCGCGGTCGCCAGGAACCGTTCCGCCTCCAAAGCCGACATGCAGCCACTGCCCGCGGCGGTGACCGCCTGGCGGAAATGCTTGTCCTGGACGTCGCCGGCGGCGAAAACCCCGGCGATGTTGGTTGCGGTGCTGTCCGCTGCGGTGCGTATGTAACCGTCGCCGTCGATATCGACCTGGCCGGCGAAGAGGTCCGTGACCGGGCTGTGGCCGATGGCAATAAAGACGCCATCGGTGGCGAGATCGCGGGTCTCGTTGCTGTTTACGTCGCGCAGGCGGACGGCCTCGACGGCGGGCGGCATGCCTTCGGCGATGATATCCTCGACGACACTGTTCCAGGCCATCTCGACCTTGTCGTGGCGCAGCAGGCGCTGCTGCAGAATGCGCTCCGCACGCAGGGAGTCCCGGCGATGCACGAGGGTCACCTTCGAGGCCAGCTTGGCGAGATACAGGGCTTCCTCCACCGCTGTATTGCCGCCGCCGACGACGACCACCTCGCGACCGCGATAGAAGAAGCCGTCGCAGGTGGCACAGGCGGAGACGCCAAAGCCTTGCAGTCGGGATTCGGCCTCCAGGCCCAGCCAGCGCGCCTGGGCGCCGGTGGCAATGATCAGGGCGTCGCCAAGATAGCTGTCGGCGCTGTCGCCCGTTGCTTCGAAGGGCCGCCGGCCGAGGTCGACCTTGGTGACGATATCGTTGACGAAGTCGGTGCCCACCTTGCGCGCCTGCTCGGTCATCTGCTGCATCAGCCAGGGGCCCTGTACCACGTCGGCGAAACCGGGATAGTTCTCGACGTCGGTGGTGATGGTCATCTGTCCGCCGGGCTGGATGCCATGCACCAGCCGCGGCTCGAGACCGGCGCGGGCGGCATAGATGGCGGCGGTCAGGCCGGCGGGGCCTGAGCCGAGGATGAGGACCTTGCTGTGGTGACGGTCGGGCATGCGTTGGCTCCTGCTGCGCTGCAGTCCTTCTTATAGCAATTCGCGCCCGCGAATGGCGATTGCGACGCTGGCGGCGTCGTCGAGTGGGGCGGCCTGGGGTTGATAGAGAGCCCTTGTCGCTGTCGCCAACGGCTCTGCGAGGCCGGCGCTATAGAGCGCTTCATGCAAGGCGCGGTGCTTGGCCGCGATCATGTCGGGCGGGGCGAAGATATAGACCGGCCGGCCGCTGGCGCAGGCTTCCGTGCACATGCCGGTCGAATCGCCCGTCACCACCAGCGCATCGGCGAGGGCGAGATAGCCGAGATAGGGATTGTCCGTGCCGTCCTCGGACCAGTCGTAGCGGTGCCGCGGCCTGAGGCTGCCGGCAAGGATGTCACGAACGGGCACCGGCGTGCGCCGGCTGCTGGTCATCATGACAGAGCCGCCGATGCCGGCGACCTGCCTGGCCAGGAGCCTGGCATCGTCCGGCGTGAAGTTGCGCCGCCGCGTCGCCCCACCCACCAAAATCGCGAGTCGCGGGCGTGGCAGGCTATCCAGCCGCGGCGCCCACACAGCCGCCGCCTCTTCCAGGCGCGCCCGGGTGACGCGATGGGGCGCGCCGAGGGTGCGCAGGATATTCGCCGAATTTCGTTGCCGGTCATGGGCGGGCAGGGCGATCAGATCGAAATCGGCGGCACCGGCACCGGGCCACATGCATTGCACGCAGCGCAGGCCGGGCGCGGCGCGGCGCAGGGCGCGGGCGGCGGGTGCCGTGCGCCGGCCGGCGGCGATCAGCAGATCCGGCCACGGCGGCGCCAGCGCGCTCCGAGCCGCCGACGTCAGATGCGCCAGACTTGCGCCGAGCAGCGCATTGGGAAGCCGCGCCAGGGCGGTGTAGCGGAGTTTCCTGGTCTCGAAGGGAAGCCGCAGCGCTTCGGCCACGGCCACGGCCTGGTTGGCGTGGCCTACGCGATCATCGGCAAGGACCCAGACACGCGCGGCCTGGGCGCTCACCGAAAGTCCACGGAGACGATCTCGTAGCCTTTGGCGCCCGCGGGTGTTTCGACGATGACGCTGTCGCCGACGGATTTGTTGATTACCGCGCGCGCGATCGGCGCCGTGATCGATAGCCGGCCCTCGGCGATGTCGGCCTCATCGACGCCGACCAGCTGGTAGGTGACTTCCTCGTCGGTGTCTTCGTCCGCCAGCGTAATCGTGGCGCCGAACTTGACCGTCTCGCCGGACAGCTTGTCGACATCGATCACTTGGGCACGGCCGAGCTTGTCCTCGATCTCGCGCACCCGCCCCTCGATGAAGCTCTGGCGCTCGCGGGCAGCGTGATACTCGGCATTCTCGGACAGGTCGCCATGCTCGCGCGCCTCCGCGATCGCCCGGATCACCGCCGGTCGTTCCTCGCTCTTCAATTTTTTCAATTCCGCTTCGAGCCGCTGAAAGCCCGTCGCGGTCATGGGCACACGTTCCATGATCCGTCCATTGTCATTGCGGAGAGGCGCCAAGTGGGTGCCAAGGGTCCAGAAGACCTAAGTGTAGGATTGTAGCGAAGCCACTTCAAGGGCGCCCCGGCGCAACGCCGCAATCGCCTCGACCACGGCGCGGCTGCCCGCCACGGTGGTGTAGTAGGGCACCCGGTT
>CAZVDW010000014.1:0-4387 GCA_964625645.1 uncultured Rhodospirillaceae bacterium | reverse complement strand
TCAGCTGCCGCGATCGCCATCAGCCCGTGCCAGTGTGGAGGCGTGGCGATGTGAACGATGTCGATGTCGGGCCGGTCGAGTACTTCGCGAAAGTCGCGATAGGCGTCGACGCCAGGGCCAGCCCTCTCGACTGCTTGGGCCAGATGGTTCTCGTCGACGTCACAAACAGCGAGAAGTCGAGAACCCTCATAGCGTATGTGGCCCTGACCCATGCCGCCGACGCCGATAATGGCCTTGGTAAGCTCGTCACTAGGGGCGGTGTACCCCTGCCCGCCGAGAACTCGCCGCGGGACGAAAGTTATGCCGGTCGCGAAAGCTGTCGTGCCCTTGACGAAGCTACGCCGGTTCATGATCCCCTCTTGTTCCACGTTGAGTGTCGGCGACCGTGTGGTCGCCAGCTTCACCTCAGTTTCGACCGAGGTGACGAGAATCTACCGCGTCGGTAGGCAGTGAGCCACCGCTGCCCGAAGCGCCAGGAGCAACGTGCCAAGCACCAGCTTTACTCGCCGGTTGTCTTGTTTCTAACTTGTCAAGTCTGGCATCCACTACGGTCGTTTCACTCATCGTAGGCACTCTTGGTTGAAGATCGCTGTTCGATGCCCGAACTCTGCGCCGGTTGTGGCGGAGCTTCCCTGGTGGCCATCGCCTGACGCTACGCGTAGCGCGTATGCTAGTCGCTGCGAGTAGCAAACCTTAGGTCGAATACCGAAAAGCTTTCAGCTCGACTTTCTATCACAATACTCGGAAGCCACGGAACAATTTGGGGTGGATTTGGCACCAGAAACGACAAGGGTTTCGGCGCAAACCCGCGCCGTTATAGGATTCCTGAAATCAGCGGACCGGGGACTCAAAATCCGGTGCCAGCAAGGACGTGAGGGTTCGAGTCCCTCCCTCGGTACTTCGCTGTAACGCAGTCGCCGTAAGGGTTTCGGCGCGGCATTCGCGAGACCCCGGCGGCCGAGGGGTCAGGAACCTTCGACGCCCTTTATGCCGAACTCCTCTTCAAATCTCTCCAGCATGAAATCGTCCGTCCTGTACATCTCGTTGGCCAGCTGCTGGCGTAGCACGGCCAGGATGTCGGCGTAGGCCGGATCTGCAACGAGGTTCACCAGGGCGTCGGGGTCGGTCTTGTAGTTGTACAGCTCCTCGGGGACACGGTTGTAAAATAGGTCTACGCGCGCCTGGATGGCTGGATCTATCCTGCCGGCTTCGACCATCGCGTCCCAGGTTGGCCCTGTCGAGGCCTCCATCGCGACTTTTTCACGACCGTAAAAAGGGTTGTAGATGTATCCGAAGTCCTCGTTCTGGATCGCTCTCATGTGCAAGGCGAGTTCGTGGAAGGTGGTGTTGTATTCGGTGAACACCGACGTGCGCCAGCCTTGCTCTTCGCCCTTGAGCAACGCTAGGAAGGACTCGCCGTCCATGTCGGGCACCTCCTTGAGGCCAGCTGCTTCCAGAATGGTGGGCATGTAGTCGATGCCCGAGATGAAATGTGAGGTATCGACGCTCCCGGCGGCCGCTACGCCCGGCCAGCGAACGATCCAGGGCGTTTTAGTGCTGTTGAGATAGACATTGGATTTGGCGAAAGGAAACGAGCTGCCGTTGTCGGAGAGGAACATCACGAGGGTGTTTTCCCGGAAGCCCTCGTCATCGAGTATCTCGAGAATCCCCCCGACGATATCGTCGGCGCGGCGCACGCTCGTGTAGTACTTGGCGAGCTCCTCCCGCACTTCAGGCAGGTCTGGCAAAAAGCCGGGCACTTCGATCTCTTCCGGCAAGTACTCGCGGCTAACCGGATAGTCGTACTCCTCGCCACCGTCCCCGTAGAAGGGTTTGTGGGGGTCGTGCGTATTCAGCATTAGCCAGAAGGGGCGGCTCTCTTCCTTGGCCAGCCTCAGAACCTCGGTCGTGTACTTCTTGTACAGCTCGATGTCCCGGCCGTTGCCCAGGTGATGCATCCAGATACCTTCGCCGGGGTTGTCGGCATCGGGCCCTAGGTCCCAACCGAATCGTTCGGTTGGTTGCAGGTGCCTAGTCTTGCCGATACTGCCGTTGAGATACCCAGCGCGCCTCAGGCTCTCTTGTAGAATCGGGACATCATCCGCGATGGGATGAAATCCGGGCGCGCCATTGTTGTGTGGGTACCTGCCGGTCAGCAGAGTCTGTCGAGACGGCTGGCAAACCGCAATGTTGACGTGGGCGTTGGTAAAGCGCAGGCCCTCGGACGCGAGTTGGTCGATGTTCGGCGTAATCGCCTCTACATGGGAGCCATATACGCCGACCGTAGACCACTCCAGGTCATCGGCGGTGATCAGCAGGAAATTGATGGGGCCAGGCTCATCAGGAACGGCGCACGAGCTTGCACACAGAGCGACAAGGAGGGCTGGCAACAGGCGCTTCAACGTCGGTCGGATTGTTGTCATCAAGGATCCACTACGGCCGCTTCACTCATCGTCGGCACCCTCCATGAAAATCGCTAACGACGTGAGTATCATCAGAGTTCCTTGATCCGGATGTTACGAAACTCGACCTTCGAGCCGTGGCCGAGAAAGCCGATGTGGCCTCGGCGCCGCCGAAGGCCAGGATGGTCCCTGCCATCAGCGGTTGCCGGCGTGCTAGCCAGGTCGATGTCAGCGTCGATGATTACCGCGCCATTGAGGATGACGATGATACGCCGCTCAAGGGCGATGACCTCCTGCGTATTCCATTCGCCGGGCGGCTTCTGGAAGCCGCGCGTGGCAGGCACCGTCCCATAGATCGAACCGTGGTACTGGAAGGGACGCAGGTTGGCGTACTGTTCGGCCCTGTTGTCGAGAATCTGCAGCTCCATGCCAACGTAGGCCGCGTCGCCCTCCAGCGGAGCACGAATGCCGAGGCCGTTGTTGGCGCCCGGTGTCAGACGGAACTCGAACCGGAAGACAAAGTCCGCGTACTGCTCGTCAGTGTAGAGATTGCCGCCCCCGCCCTCGATCTCCGGATGGATGACGATCATGCCGTCCTCGGCAACGTAGCTGGTCGTATCACCCTGCCAGCCAGCCAGGTCGGTGCCATTGAACAGCATCGTGAATCCCTCTTCGACTGCCCCGCCGGCACCTCTCAGACTCTCCTCGACGATCACCCACGCAGCCGTGGCATTCTCCAGCCGCCGCGACGAATCCTCCGCGCTACGCACCAGCAGCATCGCTCGGATTTGATCGTGAAGCTCACCGGCAACAGTTTGCAGCTTGCCGAGCCAGGCGTCGGTCGCCGCTGGCCCCGGCATCGCCGCACCGATTCGGAGGACGGCGTCGGTGAACTTAGAATCTGGAATGTCGACCGCTGCAACGAGGTCCCCAAGCGCCTCGTCACCCAGCATTTCAACCAGCGTGTTGAGGGCAGCAATGCGAACATTGCGCTCCCCTGGTGCCCGCCTCGTAGAGATCAGGTCGCGGCAGATCTTCACGCCGCGCTCCGTTTCACCCGCCTCGATCAGACGACGTGCGTACAGCAGAAGATACGAGGCCGCCTGTGATCGTCGGTACGGTGCGTCGGTTGCGGCGGCCTCGGCTAGCACGTCATCGCTCGTCACGGGACCAATGTTTGCAAGCGCGTAGAGTGCTGCCTGCCGGAGATCCTCGTCCTCGCTGAGAGCGTACTTCGTGACTTCATAGACGGCCGCCTTCGTGCGCAGCTCGCCGAGTGCCTTCACCAGTGTCGTGCGGTCGGCGCCTCGGGCATCGATCAACGCCGCCAGCACCGCACCCTCGGCGCTGGGCGTTCCGATGGCGACCAGAGCCAAAGTGGCCGGATCGACGAGATCTACATCGGCAAGATATCGGCTAATGCCGGCCACCGACTCGTCAGCGCCGACGAGCTGGAGCTGCCGTATGAAGAACGCCTGAACCTCTTTCTCCCCGCTTTCATCGAGCGCCTGGAGCAATACGGCGGCATACGCCTGTCGTTCGTCCTCTGCCCCCGGCCTGGTCACGTACGTACTCAGGCCCCCAAGGGCGAAGCGTTCCGCCGTGTCGTCGCCGACGCCCATCGGCACCAGCGAACGGCAGACCTCTAGAACCGCGTCCCCACCCAGTGCCAACAGCTCCGCGCTCAGCCGAGTCTCCTCGGCGGCGTTGAAAGCCGGCATGGCGGCCAGAACAGCGCCGGTGGCAGGGTTCGTCCGCCCAGCCGAGGCGCAGCCGCCGAGAAACCCAATCACCAAAATCACGAACCCGGATCTCACGACCCTCGTGCCTCTCATACGTGCCATGGGGCCCGCATGGGCTGGTCGATCAGGCGGTTGGCTTCCTCGTCACCCTCGAACCGCTGTGAACGCGGATCGAAGTAAAGTTTGCGCCGCAGGCGAAGGGCAATGATGCCTAGGTTGACGAGCGTGCAGGAACGATGGCCG
>CAZVDW010000013.1:0-12023 GCA_964625645.1 uncultured Rhodospirillaceae bacterium | reverse complement strand
TCTCGCCACCATGCTCAAATCGGGCGCCAACCTGTTGCTGCTCGATGAGCCGACCAACGATCTCGACGTCGAGACCCTGCGCGCGCTCGAGGATGCGATATTGGATTTCGCCGGCTGCGTGGTCGTGGTCAGCCATGACCGCTGGTTCCTCGACCGCATCGCGACCCACATCCTGGCTTTCGAGGGCGACAGCGAGGTGGTCTGGTTCGAGGGCAATTACGCGGCTTACGAGGGCGACCGCAAACGCCGGCTGGGCGATGCCGCCGCGCAGCCGCACCGCATCCGCTACAAGCCGCTCAGCCGCTGAAGCCGCTGAAGCCGCTGAAGCCTAGGATGCTTCGGTGCGCCCGGCGTTGTTGAGCTGTCTGAGCTGCTCGATCAGTCCATCCAGGCCGTCGCGCTGGATCACCGAGGAGAATTCGGAGCGCTTCGTGGTCATCATGCTGACGCCTTCGGCGGCGATATCGATGACGCGATAGGTGCCACTATCCTCGCGCACCAGCCAGTCCAGCTGCAGCGGCGCATCCGACGAGCGCCGGACTTCGGTGCCGACGATGGTGTCACGCTCCGTGCGCGGCGCCACATTGCGGATCGCCACCCTCTCGTCGCTGTAAACGCCGAGCTGGGAGGTGTAGATCTTGACGATGTGCTCCTCGAACACCGCCGCGAAGGCCTGCTTTTGCGCGTCGGTCGCGCGGCGCCAATGGCGTCCCACCACCAGACGCGTGATCAGAGGCACGTCGAAATTGGCGCGCAACAGGGTGCGGAACTCGGTCTCGCGCGATTCCCGCTGCTCGGCGGGAATGCGCAGCACCACGATCGCCTTGTCGATCAGGCCTTCGACGAAATGCGCGGCACCGTCCGGCGAGGTCGATCCCGCCGCCGGCCAGCCACCGAGGCTGACCGCGAAAAGCAGAGGGATAGCAGTTCTGGTCAGCGAGCGTCTGCTAATCATCGCTTTGCCTATATTCAATCGGATTTCACCTGACGCCGCCCCGGCCCCTAATAGACGAAGGGATCATTGGCGAACGGGTCGTCCTCGAGCGGCGTCTCACCATTGTTGATCAGGTTGGTTCGGTGCTGCCGATAGAGGCTGCGCATGGCAGCGTAAAAATCCACCGACGTGCGTTCGATCTCGTCGAGGGTTTCCAGATTGCGCGAGCGCAGATCCAGCGCCGTGGTGGCCGCGATCGACGGGCCGAGATAGTCCTTGTCCGAATTGGCAATCACATAGGTCATCGGGTCGAAAAAGATATCCACGCCACGGCCGATGCCGTCGCGCAGGCTTGCCGGGCCGAACACGGGCAGTACCAGGTACAGGCCCTCGCCCATGCCCCAGACCGCCAGGGTCTGGCCGAAATCCTCGTCGACCGGCTCGAGACCCAGGTCCGATGCCACATCGATCATGCCACCGACACCGAGGGTGGTGTTGATCAACAGCCGGCCGAGCACCGTGCCCATATTGGCAAAATCACCCTGCAGAAAAGCGTTGGCGAAATTTACCGGCTCATGCGCGTTGCTCAGCACGTGATGGACCGCCTCGCGGAATTCGATCGGAAATGCCCAGACATAGGCCTCGGCAGCAGGCTCGAGGAGCGCGTCGTCCAGGACCTTGTTGAACGCGAAGATACCGCGATTGAGGGGTTCGAGCGGATCGTTCGCGGCATCGAAATCCGCGCGCATATCGGGATCGTCCGGCGGTGTGGCGCAGCCGCCGAGCATGGCCCCGAACAGGGCCACCGCCACGGCCAGCGGCCTCAGGCCGGGCCACGCATACGCTTGCACCGTATTTGTCGAGGTCTTGCCCACGTGCGAGCCTCCCGCCACCAATCTCTCGTCCCAAATCCAGGCGCTGTCCAGCGCACCCGCCCTCCCTGAGTTGCGTAGCACAGGGCTCTCTCGCAACACCAGACTCCCGCCTGACGCTCGCAACGCCGCACCACACCTGTTGTAAATATGTCTCATCCGCGCAACAGCAAGGCCCGGGCGCAATTTCGTCGCCCTTTGGAAATTTTTTGGCGAAGCCGCGTTGGAAAAGGTTGTTGCGCCTGAAATATAACTGTATCTTTATATGCAGATAAATAGATGCGATGGTGCGAATGGCATCTCTCGACCGCCTGCTCAACGGATTCCGCGCCGCCGCCGAATCGACCCGGCTGCGGGTGCTTTCCCTGTGCGCGGAAGGCGAGCTGACGGTGACCGAGCTGACCCAGATCCTGGGCCAAAGCCAGCCGCGCGTGTCACGCCATCTGAAAGTGTTGTGCGAGGGCGGCCTGCTGGACCGCTATCAAGAGCGAACCTGGGTGTTCTATCGCCTTGCGGATCCGGGCAAAGAGACCCCGCTCGCCGAATCCATCATCGCCCTGCTGCCGCATGACGATGCCACCCTGGCATTGGACCGCGAGCGTCTCGCGGCCGTCAAACAGGCCCGCGCCGAGCGGGCCGGCCGCTACTTCCGCGACAATGCCGCCGACTGGGACCGCATCCGTGCCTTGCACGTCAACGAAAGCGAGGTGGAAGCGGCATTGTCGCGCCTGTTCGACGGCCGCGACATGGAAAGTTTTCTCGATATCGGCACCGGCACCGGGCGTGTCCTTGAAATGATGGCAGCGAAAGTGGAGCGTGGCATCGGCATCGACCTGTCGCACGAAATGCTGGCGCTGGCGCGGGTTCGCCTGGAGGCCGCCGGCCACAGGCATTGCCAGGTCCGCCAGGGCGATATGTACAACCTGCCCTTCGCCAGTGAGAGCTTCGACGGCATCGCCTTCCACATGGTGCTGCACTTTGCCGACAATCCGGCCGGCGCACTGACCGAGGCGGCGCGCGTGCTGCGGCCGGCAGGGCGCCTGGTTCTGGTCGACTTCGCGCCCCATGATCTGGAGTTCCTGCGCGACGAGCAGGCCCATCGCCGCCTCGGTTTCGCGCCGGCGGAAGTGACCGCCTGGTGCGCCGCCGCAGGCCTCCAGCCATCCGCGCCGCTGCGCCTGGCGGGCGAGGCGCTCACGGTTCTACTGTGGGCGGCGGACGCATCATGACCTGCTTCCCGAACCGTATCGACGACGCGCCGCGGGTAAGCTTCGAATTCTTCCCGCCGAACAGTCCGGCGATGGCCGAGACCTTGTGGCGCACCGTAGAGCGGCTGGCGCCGCTTGGCCCGGACTTCGTCTCGGTCACCTATGGCGCCGGCGGCACGACCCGCGAACGGACCCATGCGCTGGTCGAGCGCCTGCGCTGCGATACCACGCTCGAGCCGGCTGCGCACCTGACCTGCGTCGATGCCTCGCGCGACGATGTGGATGCCATTGCGCGGCGCTATCGCGATGCCGGCGTCGGCCACGTTGTCGCCCTGCGCGGCGATGCCGCTAATGGCGACGGGCGCTTCGCCTGCCACCCCGACGGCTACGAAGACTCGGTCGCTCTGATCGCCGGGTTGCGGCGGATCGCGGATTTCGAGATCAGTGCCGCCGCCTATCCCGAGCCCCATCCGGATTCCAAGGGTGACATGGCTGACATCGACTATCTCAAACGCAAGATCGATGCCGGAGCCAGCCGTTTGATCACACAATATTTCTTCGATAACGATCACTATCTGCTGTTCCGCGACCGCCTCGCCGATGCCGGCATTACCGTGCCCCTGGTGCCGGGTATCCTGCCGGTGACCAACTTCGCGCGTATCGTCAGCTTCAGTGCCGCCTGCGGCGCCAGCGTGCCAGACTGGCTGGCGCGGCGCTTCGAGGCTCTCGACGACGATCCCGACACGCGCAAGCTGGTGGCCGCGGCGACCGCCGCCGAGCAATGCCAGGAGCTGGCGGCCGAAGGCGTCGGCGAGTTTCATTTCTACACCCTCAACCGCGCGGACCTGGTGTTCGCCATCTGTCACATGCTTGGGCTCAGGCCCCGACCGGAGGCCCCATGAGCCGCTTTCTCGATGCCCTGACCGAACGCGTGCTGTTGCTCGACTGCGGCATGGGCAGCCACGTGCAGGCGCTTGATCTCGATATCGCGACAGACTACGACGGCTGCGAAAACTGCCCCGAGGTGCTCAACCGCAGCCGCCCGGATATCATTCGCGACCACCACCGCAATACGCTGCTCGCGGGCTCCGATGTCCTGCTGACCAACAGCTTCGGCGGCTCGCCGCTGACCCTTGCCGAGTTCGACCTGGCCGATCAGGCGCCGCAGCTCAACCGGCGCGCCGCCGAGATCGCCCGTGAGGCCGCGGAAGGCTTCGCCGGCGATGGCCGCGAGCGTTTCGTGCTCGGCTCGATCGGTCCCGGCACCCGCCTCGCCACCCTCGGACAGATCGATTACGAAAGCCTCGAAGAGGCGCTTGCCATTCAGGCCGGCGGGCTTATCGCCGGCGGTGTCGACGGCCTCATCATCGAGACCGTGCAGGACATGCTGCAGGTCAAGGCGGCGGTCAACGGCAGCCGCCAGGCTCTTGCCGACGCAGGGCGCGATCTGCCGATCGCCGTGCAGGTGACGGTTGAGACCACCGGCACGCTCCTGGTCGGCGCCGATATCGCCGCCGCCGCCACGGTCGTCCACGCCCTCGACGTGCCGGTGCTCGGCATCAATTGCGCCACCGGCCCGCAAGAGATGGCGGAGCATGTGCGCTGGCTGGCCGCCAACTGGCCGGGCCCGGTCTCTGTCAAGCCCAATGCGGGCCTGCCCGAGCTGGTCGACGGCGAGACCCGCTATCCCCTGAGCCCGGAGGAGATGGCCAAGTGGCTGGCCCGCTTTGTCGACGAAGACGGCGTGGCGATGGTGGGCGGCTGCTGCGGCACGCGTCCTGAGCATATCGCCGCCCTCGACGCCATGTTGCGCGAGCGCGCCAACGGCGCCCTGCGGCCCGCGGCGCGCGAGCGCTCCCTGCATTGGCTGCCGTCCGTGGCCTCGCTCTATGGTCAGGTGCCCTTGCGCCAGGAAACCGCCTTGCTGATGGTTGGCGAGCGCTGCAATGCCAACGGCAGCAAGGTATTTCGCGAGGCGCAGGCCGGGGAGGACTGGGATTCGTGCGTCGCCCTGGCGCGTGATCAGGTCGGCGAAGGCTCCCATTGCCTCGACCTCTGCACCGCCTTCGTCGGCCGCAACGAGATTTCGGACATGACCGCGCTGGTCTCGCGCATCGGCCAAGCCGTGCCTGCGCCCCTGGTGCTCGATTCCACCGAGCTGCCCGTGCTTGAGGCGGCCTTCAAGCTCTATCCCGGCAAGGCTATTCTGAACTCGATCAATTTCGAGGATGGCGAGGAGCCGGCCGCGGCCCGCCTCGCGCTTGCCAGACGCTACGGCGCGGCGGTGGTGGCCCTGACCATCGACGAGGACGGCATGGCGAAGGACGCCGATGCCAAGCTTGCCATCGCCGAGCGCCTCGTCGCCTTCGCCTGCGACAGCCACGGCCTGCCGCGCGGCGATCTGCTGATCGACCCGTTGACCTTCACCATCTGCACCGGCAACGCGGAAGACCGCCGCCTCGGCATCGCAACCCTCGACGCCATCGAGCGCCTCGCCGAAGCGCTGCCGGAATGCCAGATCCTGCTCGGGCTCTCGAACATCTCCTTCGGCCTGAAGCCGGCGGCCCGGCACGTGCTCAACTCGGTGTTCCTCGATCATGCGCGCCGCCGCGGCATGACCTCGGCGATCATCCATGTCGGCAAGATCCTGCCCTTCCACCAGATCCCCGAGCACGAGCTGACCGCCGCCGAGGACCTCATCTTCGACCGCCGCCGCGACGGTCACGACCCGCTGCACGCCTTCATCGAGCTGTTCGCCGGGCGCGACGCCAAGGCGGTGCGCGAGCGCCCGCGCGCGGCCACCGTCGAGGAGCGCCTCAAGCAGCGCATCGTCGATGGCGACCGCAGCGGCCTCGAGGACGACCTCGACGAGGCGCTCAAGACCTGGAAGCCGCTCGACATCGTCAACACGCTGCTGCTCGACGGCATGAAGGTGGTCGGCGAGCTGTTCGGCTCGGGCCAGATGCAGCTTCCCTTCGTGCTGCAATCGGCCGAGACCATGAAGGCCGCCGTGGCCCATATCGAACCGCACATGGAGCGCGCCGAGGGCCAGGAGCGCGGCATCATCGTGCTCGCCACGGTCAAGGGCGACGTGCACGACATCGGCAAGAACCTCACCGACATAATTCTCACCAACAACGGCTACAAGGTGATCAATCTCGGCATCAAGCAGCCCATCGCGGACATTCTCGCCGCCGCCGCGGAGCACCAGGCCGACTGCGTCGGCATGTCGGGGCTGCTGGTCAAGTCGGCCACGATCATGCGCGAGAACCTGGCCGAGATGACGCGGCGCGAGCTCGACATTCCGGTCATCCTTGGCGGTGCCGCCCTGACCCGCCGCTTCGTCGAGGACGACTGCCGCGACGCCTATGGCTGCGGCCGTGTCGCCTATGCCCGCGACGCTTTCGATGGGCTGGGCCTGATGGCGGCGGTCGCGGATGACCGCTTTGACGACGCACTTGGCGAGGAGGCGCCGGCCGCGCCCGCCCCGGAAGCGAAAAAGCCGGCCCGCCCGAGCATCTCTCCCGAGGCCGCGGCGATCGCGGCCCGCCGCGCCGAATGGGCCGCCGAGACGGCCGTGCCCGAGCCGCCGTTTCTCGGCCCCCACATCATCGGCCGCATGGCGGCGAAGGACCTGCGCCAATACATCAACACCAATACGCTCTACCAGTTGCACTGGGGCTACAAGAAACAGGGCCGCAGCTTCCGCGAGTTCCAGGCCTGGTGCGCCAAGGAGCTGGACCCGCTTCTGGACTCGCTGATTGCCCAATATGAAGCCGCCGAGACCTTGCTGCCGAGCGCGGCCTACGGCTTTTGGCGAGCGGTATCCGAAGGCGACGACCTGGTTCTGTTGGACGAGTCCGGCGCCAAGTCCATGGCGCGCTTTTCCTTGCCGCGGCAAGCGAAGGCCGACGGCCTGTGCATCGCCGATTTCGTGCGCGATGCCGCCAGCGGCGAGAGCGATATCGTCGGTATGCAGGTGGTGACCGTCGGCGCCCGCGCCTCGGAAGCCGAGCGCGATCTCTTCCTGGCCGACCGTTACCGCGATTACCTCTATCTGCACGGCCTCGGCGTCGAGCTGGCCGAGGCCATGGCCGAATATGTCCATGGCCGCATCCGTACCGAGCTCGGCTTCGGCCATCAGGACGATCGCGACATGGGCAAGATGATCCGCCACGGCTACCGCGGCGCGCGCTATTCCTTCGGCTACCCTGCCTGCCCCAACCTGGAGGACCAGGCCCAACTGCTCGACCTTCTGGGCGCCGTGCGCATCGGCGTCGCCATCGGCGAGGAAGCCCAGCTCCACCCCGAGCAGTCGACCTCCGCCCTCGTCCTGCACCACCCCCAGGCGCGCTACTTCAATATCTGACCGTAGCCGCCTCCACCCGGCGTCTCGATGACGAAGACGTCGCCGGGCCGGAGCTCGCTGGTGGCGGCGTGGGGTAGCTCTTCGATGCGGCCGTCCGTGCGCTCGACGGTGTTGCGGCCGACGGCACCCGGCGCGCCGCCGGCGAGACCGAAGGGCGCGACGCTGCGATGGCTCGACAGGATCGAGGCGGTCATGGTCTCCAGGAAGCGCAGGCGGCGCACCGTGCCGTCGCCGCCGCGATGGCGGCCTTTCCCGCCCGAGCCGGGGCGCACGCTGAAGCTTTCGAGCAGTACCGGGAAGCGCCATTCCAGCACCTCCGGATCGGTCAGGCGCGAATTCGTCATGTGCGTGTGCACGGCGGAAGTGCCGTCGAAATCCGGGCCCGCGCCGGCGCCGCCGCAGACGGTCTCGTAATACTGATAGCGGGCGTTGCCGAAGGTGAGGTTGTTCATGGTGCCTTGGCTGCCGGCGAGCACGCCGAGGGCGCCGTAGAGCGTGTCGGTGATGATCTGGCTGGTCTCGACATTGCCGGCGACGACCGCGGCGGGGCGGTGCGGCGCCAGCATGCAGCCGTCGGGAATGATCAGCTCGAGCGGCGCCAGGCAGCCCTCGTTGAGGGGAATGTCGTCGTCCACCAGGGTGCGGAAAACATAGAGCACGGCGGCACGGCAGACCGCCGTCGGCGCATTGTAGTTGTTGTCGAGCTGGGCCGAGGTGCCCGTGAAGTCGATACGCGCACAACGCCTGTCGTGGTCCACCTCGATCGCCACCTTGACCACGCTGCCGTCGTCGAGCGGGTAGGCGAAGCAGCCGCCGGCCAGGCGGTCGAGCTCGCGGCGCACGCATTCGGCGGCATTGTCCTGCACGTGGCCCATATAGGCGTTGACCACGTCGAGGCCGAAATGCGCGACCATGCGGTGCAGCTCGGAGACGCCCTTGTGGTTGGCGGCCATCTGGGCCCGCAGGTCGGCGACGTTCTGGTCCGGGTTGCGCGCCGGCCAGGCGCCGGACGCCAGCAGGTCGCGGAAGGCCTGCTCGCGGAACTCGCCACCGCGCACCAGCGCGAAGCTCTCGATCATCACGCCTTCTTCCTCGATCACGCGGCTGGCGGCGGGCATCGAGCCCGGCGTGATGCCGCCGATATCGGCGTGATGGCCGCGGCTGGCGACATAGAACAGAATTTCGCCACCGGCCCCGTCGAAGACCGGCGTGATGACCGTGACATCGGGCAGGTGCGTGCCGCCGGCATAGGGCGCGTTGAGCACGGTCACGTCGCCCGGGCGCTGGCTCGTGCCGCGCTCGGCGATGACGGTGCGCACGCTCTCGCCCATCGAGCCCAGATGCACCGGCATGTGTGGTGCGTTGGCGACGAGGTTGCCGTCCCGATCGAACACCGCGCAGGAGAAATCCAGGCGCTCTTTCACATTCACCGAATGGGCCGTGTTCTCGAGCACGCTTCCCATTTGCTCGGCAATCGACATGAAGAGGTTGTTGAAGATTTCCAGCATCACCGGATCGACGTTGGTGCCGACCGCCAGGCGCGAGGGCCGGGGTACCGCGCGGCTCAACAGCAGATGCCCGCGCGCCGTCATCTCAGCCTGCCAGCCGGCATCGACCACGGTCGTCGCCGTGGGCTCGATGACGATCGCCGGGCCTGCCAGGCGCTGGCCGGGCAGAACTGCCAAGCGGGCGAAAATCGGCACCTCCCGCCAGGCGCCATCGCAGAGCATACGGCCGTGGCTGTCGGGCTCGGGCTGTCCGTCCGCGAGTGCCGCCTCGGGCTCGTCGAGCGGCTCGGCACCGCCGGCCAGCTCCACCGACAGCGCCTCCACCACCAACGCCTTGTCGGGCGAAGCAAAGCCGAAACGGCGCTCATGCGCGGCGGCAAACCGATCCGCGATGCCGTCTTCGGGATCGAACGCCACGACAAGCGCGGTATCGGTGCCGAGGTAACGGATATGGGCGCGGCGCTCCAGCGCAGCCTCGCTCACACCTTGCCTTGTAATCTCGGCCCGCGCATCGGCTTCGAGCGCCGCCAGGGTCTGGTGCAAGGCCGGCATCGCATCCGGCCCCAGCTCGGCCTCGACACCGCGCTCGCGGATCACGCGGATGTCAGCCAGACCCATGCCATAGGCCGACAGAACGCCGGCGAACGGATGCAGCAGCACCTTGTCCATGCCGAGCGCATCGGCCACGGCACAGACATGCTGACCGGCGGCGGCGCCGAAGCCACAGAGCGTGTAATCGGTGATGTCGTAGCCGCGCTGGGTCGAGATCACTTTGATGGCGTTGGCCATGTTGTCGACGGCAATGCGCGAAAAGCCTTCCGCCACGGCCTCGGGTGTCCGGCCGTCGCCGATTTCCTCGGCCAGGGCCGCGAAGCGCTCGCGCACCACCTCGGCATCGAGCGGCTGGTCGCCGCCGGCCCCGAAGACATGCGGGAACACCGCCGGCTGGATGCGGCCCAGCATGACATTGCAGTCGGTCACGCTGAGCGGGCCGCCACGGCGATAGCAGGCGGGGCCCGGATCGGCACCCGCGGAATCGGGCCCGACGCGCATGCGCGCGCCGTCGAAATGCAGGATCGAGCCGCCACCGGCCGCCACCGTGTGGATGCGCATCATGGGCGCGCGGATGCGCACCCCGGCGACGATATTGTCCTGGGTGCGCTCGAAGGTGCCGTCGTAATGGGAGACGTCGGTCGAGGTGCCGCCCATGTCGAAGCCGATGATCTTTTCGAAGCCGGCCATGGCGGCGGTGCGCACCGCGCCCACCACGCCACCGGCCGGGCCTGACAGAATCGCGTCCTTGCCGCGAAAACGACGCGCGTCCGTGAGTCCGCCATTCGATTGCATGAACATCAGGCGACGGCCTTCGAGCTCGGCGGCAATACGCGCGACATAGCGGCCGAGAATGGGCGAGAGATAGGCATCGGCCACGGTGGTGTCGCCGCGGCTGACCAGCTTCATCAGCGGGATCACCTCGTGCGAGGCGGAGACCTGGGTGAAGCCGACCTCGCGCGCGATCGCGGCGACGCGGGCCTCGTGCGCAGCGTGGCGATAACCGTGCATGAAGACCACCGCGCAGGCACGCAGGCCCTCCGCGAATGCCGCTTTGAGAGCCTGCCGGGCGCCGGCCTCGTCGAGGGGCGTGAGCAGGGCGCCGTCGGCCTGCACCCGCTCGTCCACTTCCACGACCCGGCGATAGAGCATCTCGGGCAGGACGATGTGGCGGTCAAACAGCCGCGGGCGGTTCTGATAGCCGATACGCAAGGCGTCGGCAAAGCCGCGCGTGGTGACCAGCAGGCAGGGCTCGCCCTGGCGCTCCAAGAGAGCATTGGTGGCGACGGTGGTGCCCATCTTGACCGCCTCGACTGCTGCTGCCGGCAGCGCCTCGTCAGGGCCAAGCCCGAGAATGTCGCGCATGCCCTGCAGCGCCGCGTCGGCGTAACGGCCAGGGTTCTCCGACAACAGCTTGTGGCTTTTCAGGGAGCCGTCGGGCGCCTTGGCAACAACGTCGGTAAAGGTGCCGCCGCGGTCGATCCAGAACTGCCAACCATACTCTAAAGTACCTTTTTTATCAATCATTTATATATGTTGACCTTTCTTACATTCTGTCTACAGTATTCGAAGTCACACTATGTTTCAAAGATTTGTGCGCCCGCGTTTTACAGAACGTCTACAGAGTCCACACCACGACCGCAAAATCATTAACGCACCATCCTATCCCAACGATCAAATCCATCATCGTGATATGACGAATTATTTTTACCCCCTCCCAAATAACCTAGAAACACTAAACCTAATAAAACTAAAAATATAATTCCTATAGTTTTAATAGCGCCAATAAAATCTCCAGTTATCCAATACCAAAAATCGATTATCCAATTCCCAATACAAAGAAGTTGCAATAAAATAGTTCCCCACATTACAGATATGCCGAATACCCACAACCACGATTCGTCATCTATATCGAGAAATATAGTGCAATATAAAACCCCTAATACCGCAGTAATTCCGTTTAACCCCCATACGTAATTAAAAAATATATCCCATTGCTTATTTGTCATAATGACTTACTCAATATCCTATAGACACTCGTCTGCTCAACACCCCTGATAGTTTTTCTCGACACATTCTTGTGCCAACGCTTGCGCCCTTGAGATTTCTGCCGATGTCATTCGTTCTGCAAATTGATCCCTCAATTCCCCCGCTTCAACCTCCCCGTTATATGCCGAGATATTGAACCACATATGTGCATAGATATTGTTTTGAACAACACCAATACCGCGAGAGTACATAACAGCTAGCAGCGCCTGTGCTTTTGCATGTCCTTGTTCAGATGCCAACTTAAACCACTTCACCGCTTCTTTATCATTTTGAATTACGCCCTTCCCCTGTAAGTACATCGAACCTATTTGAAATTGCGCGCTCCCAATCCCTTGTATTGCCGACAACCGCAACCACTTTTCCCCTTCTGCATAATCCTGAATGACACCATCACCGAAAGAGTACATGCTACCCAAATTATGCTGTGCTAGAGCGTCCCCTTGTTCTGCTGCCAACCGATACCACTTCACCGCTTCTTCGTAATTCTTAGTGACGCCTTTACCGGTTTTGTACATAAGACCTAAATAAGTC
>CAZVDW010000012.1:0-1645 GCA_964625645.1 uncultured Rhodospirillaceae bacterium | reverse complement strand
GCATTACCGTCGGCCGCGATCAGGGCGACGGTCTCGGCCAGGCCGTCCTCGGCCACGTCCACCGCCAGCACCTTGGCGCCCTCGGCGGCGAACAGCCGTGCGCTGGCGCGGCCGATGCCGCTGGCCGCGCCCGTGACGATCGCGCGTTTACCCGTCAGTCGTGCCATGGTCTCTCTCCCGTCAGATCAAGCCGATAGCCTGCCACCAAACATAGGTCAGCGGCAGCAGCACCGCAAAGGTATACAGCGCGATGGCCAGGGTGCAGCGGGCGATATCGGCGGCGCGCAAGCTCCCGATGCGGATTGCGACGACCAGCGGCGGCGCCTGATAGGGCAGCAGCACGGTCGAGAAGCCGATGACCTGGCTCATTACCACCGCCTCGCGGCTGAAGCCGGTGGCGCCGGACAACAAGTCGGCGAGCGGCGTCATCACCGCCGGCACGCCGGGCAGGGTGGTCGTCAGCCCGAGCAGCATTGCCGCGCCCGACAAGGTGTAGAGGTTGGCGAGGTCGTGGCCCGGCGTCAGGCCGGCGCCGTCGAGCAGATGACCGCCAAGCCAATCGCCGAGCCCGCCATGCGCCACTACCGCGCCGAGGCTGATGATGCCGGCGACGTAGAACACCGCCGCGTGGTCGACATCCTTCTCGAAGGCCTGGAACGAGATGATGCCGATGCCCGGCAGCAGGCAGGTCAGGCCCGTGCCCAAACCGATCCAGGCCGGCGAGATGCCATGCCAGGCGTCGCTCATCCAAAGCGCCACGGCGATCGCGAGCAGCACCGCCAGGCGCTTTTCCGCGGCGCTCATCGGCGTGCGCTCGCGCCTGGTCGAACGCTCGGGCCCGCTGTCGGGAAACAGCCAACGGACCACCACGATGACGCCCAGAACCTTGCCCAAACCTATCACCGGAAAATGGATCATCAGGTATTCCATGTAGCCCATGCGGATGCCGTAGAGTGCCTCCGCCGCGCCGAGCATGATCACGTTGGGGATGTTCGCGGGCAATATGGTGAAGGCGGGCAGGAAAATACCGAGCATGGCGGCGGCGACCATGCCCGTGCGCCCGCGCCGGCCCGGTGCGTAGCCGAGCTCGTCGGCCAGCGCCAGCACGATGGGGATCAGCAGCACCATGCGCCCGAGGCTCGACGGCATGACGAAGGACACCGCCACGGTCATCATCACCAGCCCGGCGATGACCCGCAGATAACTGCCGTGCAGGACCACCGCGAGCGTGCGTGCGGCGCGGTTGCCAAGTCCCGTCCGCTTCACCGCAAGGCCGATGATCAGGCCGCCGAAGACCAGCCAGAAGGCGGGCGAGCGGAAGCCGGAGAAGACCACCTCCGCCGGCGCCACCGAGAGCAGCATGGCAAGCAGGAAGAACAGCAGCGCCGTGACGTAGCCCGGCACGACGCCGGTGCAATAGAAGCCGACGGCAAACAGCGTCAGTGCGCCGCTCAGCATCAGCTCGCCGTCGCCCATGCCGGCGAAGCTCGCCAGCGCCAGCAGCGCCGCCGCCAGCGTGGTCGCGCCGGCGATGAGGAGAGGCGGTCTAACCGGCAAGGCCGAGCTTGGCCCCCAGGGCTTGCGCGACGCGGCTGTTGGGGCGGCGGCCGAGAGTGCCGAACAGCCACCACGAGGTGCGCGTCAC
>CAZVDW010000011.1:0-4684 GCA_964625645.1 uncultured Rhodospirillaceae bacterium | reverse complement strand
GACGGGCACGCAGTCATGGGGCGCCACGCCATCGAGCGCTTGGCTCCAGGTAACGTCGCGGCCCTCGACCAGATCGGCGACCAGCTGCGGCCGCTCGAAGATGATGCAGGTGGCCGGCTTGTGCGCCGCGCTCTCGATCGCTTCGTCGAGCAGCGGCTTGTAGGGCACCACGCGCCCGGGCTCGATGCCGCAGCTTCCGGCCACCATCGCCTTGGGCTTGGCGTCGTCGATGCGGGTGGCCAGCTCGCGCGCGGCGAAGCCGCCGAAGACCACCGAATGGATCGCACCGAGGCGGGCGCAGGCGAGCATGGCGATGACCGTCTCCGGGATCATCGGCATGTAGATCAGCACGCGGTCGCCCTTCGCCACGCCTTGGGCGGCCAGGGCGCCGGCAAAAGCCGCCACCTGGTCGCGCAACTCGGCATAGCTGTAAGTGCGCTTGGTATCGCTGACCGGGCTGTCGTAGATCAGCGCCGCCTGGCCGCCACGGCCGGCCTCGACGTGGCGGTCGAGGGCGTTGTAGCAGGCGTTAAGCTCGCCGCCCACGAACCAGCGCACGAAGGGCGGGCGCGACTGGTCGCAGACAGTCTCCCAGCGCTTGCTCCAGACGACGGCCTCGGCCTTCTCCGCCCAGAAGCCGTCAGGGTCGCTCAGCGACCGCTCGTATTCCGCTTTGTATTGCCCGCCCATCGCAAGGCCCTCCCGCTAAGTTCGCCACGCAGGCGCATATTGGCCGCGCCGCCAGCGGGGGACAAGGGGGGTCGTAGGGACTTGGCACTGCTACCCGACGACAAATGCACGTGCCGGCTGATGATGTTCGTTACTATTGCGCGATCTTTTCGGCACAGTCCCAATCACGCTTTTCTGGTCACAGCGCTCGGGGCTCATATATTCATTGCCACGGAGTACCGAAAAGGTGCCGGCGCGATGGAAATGCGCGACGCTGCGGCAGCGGCGGAACACGCAGGAGTGAGCCATGATTTGGAGTTCGGTCGCGGCGCTGGCCGCCGGCGACGTGTTGACCGTGACCCTTGCGGTCTTTGCTGCCGTTTGCGCCTATGACGACGCTAGGCGGCGCATACCGGCACGACCATACCCGGGTGGTTATGGTCGCGTTTCTCTTGTTGCTGGCGTCCGACCCAAGACCATACAGGGCTGTCAAGGATGATTGACGGCGATCGCGCCAAGCTGGAAGAGAGCGAGAGACGTTTCCGCACCCTGGCGGAAGGCTCGATCCAGGGCATCATCGTCCACGACGACGGCCGCCCGCTGTTCGCCAATCAGGCGATGGCCGACATCCTCGGCTATGCAAGCCCGGAGGACATTCTGCGGCTTGCGTCCATCGACGAATATATCCACCCCGACGATCTGGCCAGAGCCCAGGGCCTGCGCCGCGCGCGCCTGAGAGGTACGGGCGAGGCACCGAGCATTGTCGAATATCGTTGCCTTCGCCCGGACGGAAAGACCATCCACCTGCAAGCGCTGGCCACGGAGATCGAGTGGGGCGGCAGGGCGGCGATTCAAGCCGCCTGCCTCGACATCACCGAGCGGGTTCGCACCGAGCAGGCGCTACGCGAAAGCGGGGCCAGCCTCGCCGAGGCCCAGCGCATCGCCCATATCGGGAATTGGGAATGGGATTTCGCCACCAACAACCTCAAGTGGTCCGACGAGGTCTTCCGCATTCTCGGCTTCGAGCCGGGATCGCTGGAGCCACGCCAACCTGACTTCGAAGCACTTGTCGCCCCCGAGGATATCGAAACTCGCGCCGACGCCTGGCGCGACGCATTCGCCCGGCAGGGCTCCTACAACTGCGACCACCGTATCATCAGGCCGGACGGGGAGGTACGTTGGCTGCATCAATATGCCGAGGTGACATACGATTCCGCCGGCCAGCCGGTGCGCGCCTTCGGCACCATGCAGGACATCACCGAGCGTAAGCGCGGCGAGATCGCCCTGGCCGAGAGCGAGGCGGCATTCCGCGGCTTGCTCGAAAACAACAACAGCGGCGTTTTCATCCGCCATAGCGAGAGCGACAGGGCGGTGTTCGCAAACCAAGCCTTCGCCGACCTGTACGGCTATGAGAGCCCGCAGGAAATTCTCGCGCTCGACTCGCTGGTGGCGCTGGAGTCGCCCCCCGACCGGGCCAGGTTCCGGGAGTATCGCAAACGGCGAGCCGAGGGGCTGGCGGTGCCGGATGTTTACGAGTTCGAAGGATTGTGCAAGGACGGCTCGACAATCTGGCTGGAAAACCATGTCCAGATCGTCTCATGGAGCGGGGCGTCGGCGCAGCTTGTGATGGTGACCGACGTCTCGGACCGTCACGAGGCCCAGGAGGCGCTGCGCGCCAGCCGCGAGAGCCTCGCCGAGGCCCAGCGCGTCGCCCATATCGGCAGCTGGGAACGGAATTTTGCCTCGGAAGCGCTGCAATGGTCCGATGAGATCTACCGGATTTTCGGCTACGAGCCCGGGCAAATCGCGGCCAGCTCCGCCGAGTTCCAGAAACACGTCCACCCGGAGGATCGGCCGGCGGTCGAAACCGCCCTCGCCAGCGCCGTGGCCGGCAAGGCTCCCTACGCGATCGAGCATCGCATCGTTCGCCCCGACGGCGAGGTGAGAACGGTTCACGAGCAGGCCGAGGTCATCTTCACCGATGACGGCGCGCCGCTGCACGTGATCGGCACCATCCAGGATATCACCGAGCGCGCGCGCGTCGAACGTGCGCTGCGCGACAGCGAGCAGCGCCTCGAGAATATCGCCGAAAACATGCCCGGCGGAATCTTCCGGCGCGTGCTCCACCCGGACGGCGCCATCGAATATCCCTATCTCAGCGCCGGTGCCCACGGCATGGCGAGCGTCCATCCCGACGACGTTGACCGCATGACCCGCGCCGTTCACGAATCGGCGAAAACGCTCACCGTTTTCGATCAAGAGCACCGCGAGCTCGGTGAGAATGGCGGCATAACCTGGTGGCGCGCCATCGCCACGCCATATCCCGGCGACGACAGCGACGTGATCTGGGACGGCGTTCGCGTGGAGATCACCGAGCAAAAGCGCGCCCAGGAGGCGTCGATTTCGAGCGAGACCCGCTTCCGCTCTCTGGCCGAAGCGTCGGCACAGGGAATTATCGTTCACCGTGGTAGCAAGATCGTATTCGCCAATCCGACAGCCGCGCGCATCCTTGGCTATGACACTGTCGATGAATTGCTCGCTCTCAGCAGTATTGACGAGCTGGTCGACCCAGAAGACTTGGAGCGCATCACTTTGTTGCGGGAAGCCCGCGTAAAAGGAGAGGCGGTTGATAGATTCTCTGAATTTCTGGCGCGACGGCGCGACGGCACCAGCCTGTGGGTAGAAAACAGAGCTTCGTATGTTGAGTGGGATGGCACCCCAGCGGTGCTATCCTCGTTTTCAGACATTAGCCAACGCAAAGATGCGGAAACCGCATTGCACGAGAGCCAGGCCAAGCTTGCTGAGGCACAGCGTCTCGCTCATGTCGGCAGTTGGAGCCGCGATTCCAAGACCAATCGGTTGGATTGGTCCGATGAAACCTTTCGTATACTCGGGCACGAACCGGGCGCGTTTGAACCGCACATGGATCAATTGAGGGAGGCATTCAGCGACGACGATTGGGAAGGGCATCTTTCCGCTGTTCATCGGGCTACATCAAAACACGAACCATTCGTGAGCGAACATCGGATCCACAGGCCTGACGGAAGCATCCGGTGGGTGCGTCAGGAAGGAGAGTTCGTATTTGGTGACGACGGCGTGCCAGTGAGCAGCATCGGGTTCATTCAAGACATCACCGAGCAGAAGCGCGCCCGGGAGGCGCTGCGCGAGAGCGAAGCGCGGTTCAAGGATTTCGCCGAGTCGGCGTCGGACTGGTTCTGGGAGACCGACGAGCAGCACCGCTTCACCTATTTCTCCCCGGCTATCTCATCGGAATCCGGGCCGGAAATAGCGCCGACACTGGGCAAGACCCGCTTCGAGCTCAGGCTCCCCGACGACGGCGCGGACGAGAAATGGGAAAGCCATCAGGCGGCTCTCGACGCGCGGCGACCATTCGCCAATTTCGAGTACGGGCGGCTGGACGTCAGTGGTGATGTTCACCAGGTCAGGATCAACGGTACACCCGTTTTCGACGACGGCGGGGCGTTCATCGGCTATCGCGGCACCGCCAGCGACATCACCGAGGAAAAGCGTGCCCAGGAGGCGATCGCGCGCCTCAATGCCGAGCTCGAGCAGCGGGTGATCGCGCGTACGCTCGAGCTGAGGCGCGAGAAGGAAAAGGCCGAGAGCTACCTCGACATCGCCAACACCATGTTCCTGGCGCTCGACCGGCAGGGAACAGTCACGCTGGTCAATCGCAAGCTCTGCGAGGTGCTTGGCTATGCGGAGGAAGAGCTGGTCGGGCAGAATTGGCACGCGTTGTGCGTGCCAGAGTCGGAAGCGGAGCAGCGCAAACGGCATTACCAGGATCGGATCGCCCATCGCGGCGAGGCTTTCGTCGCGAACCAGGGTGCCGAGTTCCGCATGGTCACCAAGAGCGGGGAGCTGCGCATTGTCTCCTGGAGCGACAGCCCGATCCGCGATGACGACGGTACCTTGGTCGGGGTTCTCGGCGCGGCCGAGGATGTCACCGACCAGCGCCGAACCGAGATCGAGCTGCGCCAGGCGCAGCGCTCGG
>CAZVDW010000010.1:0-3414 GCA_964625645.1 uncultured Rhodospirillaceae bacterium | reverse complement strand
GACTGGCAGTAGCCGCACTGGGGAACCTGGACCTGCACCCAGGCCTGCTGCACCGGATGCTGGTCGGCGTAATGCAGGCCTTCGATCGTGGTGATGTTGGTGCCCGCGACCGTGCCCACTTGCGTGATGCAGGAGCGAACCGCCTCACCGTCCACATGGACAGTGCAGGAGCCGCAAAGCCCCGCGCCACAACCGAACTTGGTTCCGGTCAGCTGCAGATTTTCCCGAATGACCCACAACAGTGGCGTGTCATCCGGCACGTCGACGAAGTAACTTCGCCCATTAATGGTTAAATCGGGCATCTCCAGCGGCCTCCCTCCTGGCATGGCGAATCGCACAGATACCAGCACATAAAGCGGTCGCCGGGGGTGCGTGCAATCCGTTTTGTGCCAAGCCTATCCGAATCGTGCCATCGGGTGCTTGACTCCCCTCGCTCCGGCGCGTCAAGCTGTAGCGTCAGAGACCGCGCCGAAAGCCGAGAAGGTGGCAAGAACCTCGTGGCCGGCGCGGCGGGGAGGATGATGTGGTGGCGGTAGCCACGGACGCGCATAGCCGCGGCCCGCTCTTGGGCTATCAGGTTGCCTTGACGGAGGATCCGGACGAGGCGACCGACATCATCTCGCACAGCTATTGCGGCCACAAGGTGCGGGTTCTCGACTCGTCCTCGGCGCTGCGCTTTCGTTTCTGCGAAGCGCAGCTCGAGCGCACGACGATCGGCGCCATGTCGTTCGGCGCCGATTTTCATTACGACCTCGGCGAGACCGAAACCTACTACCTCATTCAGATCGCCGATGCCGGCGCCATTCGCTATGTCAACGGCGGCGAGCTCTGCGACGTGACGCCGACACAGGCGATGGTGACCTCGCCGACGCGGCCGTTGCGCATCAGCTACGGCGCCGCCTCGCGCGGGCTCATTTTCAAGATCTCCAAGAGCGCGCTCGAGCGCCATCTCAGCGCCCTGATCGGTGCGCCGATCGGCCAACCCCTGATCTTCGATGCGGTGGTGCCCGCGGCGGCCCCGTTCATCGGGCGCTACAAACGCATGCTCGCCTACATCTTGAGCGAGCTCGAGGCCGGTGACGGTCTGCGCCATGCACCGCTCGTGGTGGCGCGGCTGGAAGACATGGTGATGACCGCCTTGCTGACCGAGCAACGGCACACCTACACGCATTTTTTCGAGCTGCCGGCGCCGTCGGCTGCCTTGCGTCCGGTCAAGCGCGTCGAGGATCATGTTCAGGCCGACCCCGGACGCCGCCACAGCATCGGGGATTTCGTCGCCCTGACCGGTGTCAGCGGCCGCTCGCTGTATCGTGCGTTTCGGACCCAGCGCGGCTACTCGCCGATGGCTTTCGTGCGCAACGAGCGATTGCGCCTGGCCCATGACCGCCTCGGCGCACCGGACGCGGGCGACACCGTCACCCGCATCGCGCAGGACTGCGGCTTCGACCATCTCGGCCGCTTCGGCAAGGATTACCGCGCCCGCTATGGCCGGACGCCGTCCCAGACGCTCAAGGCCGCGCGGCGCGCCGTGTTCGATTAGAACCGGTCCGCCCTCCCGGCACCGAGCTGCCGCACGAGCCACGGGAGCTTGACCCCGACGCCATTTGCAGAGCATGCTAACAAGGTCCGAACAGTCGTGTAGCACCCGGACCGGGGTTCGGTGTGCCGCCAGGCCGCTCATAAGCAGTCGATCGATGTGGACCAATAGGTGGGGGCGGATCAGTGGGACCGGAAGGAATGGTGGCGACGACGGATCCATGCCTGCTCTCCGCCACGGAGTTGACGGCCCTTTATGGTCGGCGCGCGCTTTCTCCGGTGGAGGTGGTGAGTGCCGTCCTCGAGCGAATGGACCGCCTGGGGCCAACCGTCAACGCATTCTGCCAGCGTGACGACGGGGCGGCGCTGGCGGCGGCCCGCGCTGCCGAGGCGCGCTGGTCGCGGGGCGAGCCGGCCGGCCTCGCCGATGGCGTTCCGACATCGATCAAGGATCTCATCGTGGCCAAGGGCTGGCCGACGCTGCGCGGCTCGCAGGCGGTCGATGCCGACCAGGCCTGGGACGAGGACGGCCCGCCGGTGGCACGCCTGCGCGAGCACGGCGCGGTCATTCTCGGCAAGACCTGTACCCCCGAATTCGGCTGGAAGGGCGTCACCGACAGCCCGCTGACCGGTGTCACCGGCAATCCCTGGAACCCGGCCTTGACGCCGGGCGGCTCCAGCGGCGGCGCGGCGGCGGCCTGCGGCCTCGGCATGGGTGCGCTGCATGTGGCGACGGACGGCGCCGGCTCGATCCGCATTCCGGCCGGCTTTTGCGGGCTGTTCGGGCTCAAGCCGACTTTCGGCCTGGTTCCCGTGCATCCGCACGGCCCCGCCGGCACCTTGTGGCATCAGGGTCCGATCAGCCGCAGCGTGGCCGATGCCGCCCTCATGCTGACGGTGATCAGTGGCGCCGACGAGCGCGATTTGCAGGCGGTGCCGGCGCCCGGCATCGACTATCGCGACTTTCTCGGCGACGGCATCGCGGGCCTGCGCATCGGCTACTGCCCCGACCTCGGCGGCGCGCGGGTGGCCGGCGACGTCGCCGTCCGGGTGGCCGAGGCGGCGCGGGACCTCGGCGAGCTTGGCGCCGAGGTCGAACAGGTGGAGAGCCCGTTCGACGATCCGCTTGAGACCCTGATCACCATCTGGTCGGTCGGCCTGGCCTGGTCGGTGGCGGCCATGAGCGAGGCGCGGAAGGCGCTGCTCGAAGCGCCGCTGCGCGACCTTGCCGAGGACGGCGCGAAGGTCGGCGCGGTGGCCTACCGCCAGGCCGAGGCGGCGCGCCAGGCCCTGGCCCAGACCATGCGGCGCTTTCACGAGCGATACGACCTGTTGCTCAGCCCGCAACTGCCGCTCACCGCCTTCGCGGTCGGCCACGAGGTGCCGCCGGATAGCACCATGACGCGCTGGTGGGAATGGTCGCCCTTCACCTATCCCTTCAACCTCACCCAGCAACCCGCCGCCTGCGTCCCTTGCGGCTTCGGCGACGACGGCATGCCGGTGGCGGCGCAGCTCGTCGCGGCCCGCTTCGGCGAGGGCACCTTGCTGCGCACCGCCGCGGCTTATGAAGCCGCCCACCCCTTCGCCCTGCCGCCGCTGCCTGCCGGTTGAGGCCGCTGGCGTCACGGCCTATCCCGCGTGCCGAAGGCCGCTGGCTTGAATTCGGTGCCAGTCACTGAACTTATGAGAGCAAGTCAATATTTTTTTGCAATTATAAGTTCGGTGATCGAGCCAGCCTTCCGCTATCAACAGGTCGAGGCGGAAATTCCACCGCTCGAGAAATAGCTGCAGCCATCGCTTCCTGTCGAAAGGGAGCTTTCGCCATCGCCACTATGAATTGTCGAGCCCCCACCGCCCGATCCGGATGCCTGATTTGCG
>CAZVDW010000009.1:0-1634 GCA_964625645.1 uncultured Rhodospirillaceae bacterium | reverse complement strand
ATACAACACGGTCTTCCCGCCCGGTACCCATCTGCGTATCCACCCGCTGCTGCATTGGACGGAGGTCGATATCTGGCGTTACGTGGAACGCGAAGGCATTCCCGTGGTCGATCTCTACTTCGCGCGCGACGGTAAGCGCTACCGCTCGCTCGGCGACGAGGACATCACCAACCCCGTCGAAAGCAAAGCGGCCAGCGTTGCCGAGATCATTGCCGAGCTTGAGACCACGCGGGTCTCGGAGCGCTCGGGCCGGGCCATGGATCACGAGGCCGAAGACTCATTCGAGCGCCTGCGCGCCGATGGATATCTCTGAGCATGCCATCCCGCGAGCGCCTGCCGATTGTCATTGTCGGCCATGTGGACCACGGCAAGTCGACGCTTGTGGGCCGCCTGTTCCACGACACCGGCTCGCTGCCGGAAGGCCGTTACGAGGCCATCCGCGAGATGTGCGAACGCCGCGGCATGCCCTTCGAATGGGCCTTTCTTACCGACGCCTTGCAGGGCGAGCGCGACCAGGCGGTCACCATCGACACCGCCCATGTCTGGTTCAAGACGGACAAGCGCGATTACGTGCTGATCGACGCGCCGGGGCACAAGGAATTCCTGCGCAACATGGTCACCGGCGCGGCGCAAGCGGATGCCGCGCTGCTATTGGTCGATGCCGAGGAGGGTGTGCGCGAGCAGTCGCGGCGCCATGGTTACTTGCTGCATCTGCTCGGTATTTCGCAAGTCATGGTGCTGATCAACAAGATCGACCGCATCGGCCATGCGCGGGAGCGTATCGTTGCGGTGGAGCAAGAGATTCTGGCCTATCTCAGCGAGCTCGGCGTGGTGCCGCGCTTTGTCATTCCGGTCTCGGCCCGCGACGGCGACAATGTCGCCGAGCGCTCCGGCCACACGGACTGGTATGATGGGCCGACGGTGCTCGAGGCGCTCGACCATTTCGAGCCGGCGCTCAAGACCACCGACCTGCCCCTGCGTCTGCCGATCCAGGACGTCTACAAGTTCGACGAGCGGCGCATCCTCGCCGGGCGCCTCGAGACCGGCGTGCTGCGCAAGGGCGACCGGGTGCTGTTCTCGCCCTCGAACAAGACCGCGCACGTGGCGAGCATCGAGGCCTGGGCCGCCGAGGCACCGCTCGAGGCCCATGCCGGCGACAGCATCGGCATCACCCTCGACGAGCCGCTTTTCGTCGAGCGCGGCGAGGTTGTCAGCCATCTCGATGCACCGCCGCTGGAGAGCGATGTCTTCCGCGGCCGCCTGTTCTGGCTCGATTCCAAGCCGCTGGCCGTCGGCTCCCGCTACACCATGAAGCTGAATACCAGCGAGGTCGGCGTCACCGTGCAATCGGTCGAGCGCGTCATCGACGCCAGCGACCTTTCCACCGCCGCTTCTGGCAGCGTGCCGGAAAACGCGGTCGCCGAGGTGGTGATGCGGGCCGACCGTCTGCTGGCGCTCGATTCTCACAGCCGCAGCGGGCCGACCGGGCGCTTTGTCCTGGTCGACGATTGGCGCATCGCCGGTGGCGGCATCATCAGCATGGACGGCTACCCCGACCAGCGGGCGCTGGTCGGGGTCAAGTCGACCAATATCACCGCTGTCGGCCACACGGTGGCGCCGGACGAGCGCGTGGC
>CAZVDW010000008.1:0-2294 GCA_964625645.1 uncultured Rhodospirillaceae bacterium | reverse complement strand
AACAGGAGGCAATATGTATCCGGCAGCGATAGAAGAATATATCCGCCCCAACACGGTCGCCGAGGCGCTGGCGGCGATGGGCCGTTACGACGCCGGCGACGCGCTGTTGATGGCCGGCGGCCAGAGCGCCATGCAGGCGATCAAGACACGGCTGTTGCGGCCGCGCTGCGTCGTCGATCTGCAGGCGGTGGCGGAGCTGCGCGGCGTCTCGGCGGATGGCGCGGGCGTGCGCATCGGCGCCATGACGACCTATGCGGCATTGGCCGAGGACAGCAGCCTCGACGGCGCCTATCAGGCGATACGCGACGCGGCGGCGCGCATCGGCGACCGCCAGGTGCGCAACCGCGGCACTCTCGGCGGCAGCCTGTGCTGGAACTATGTCGCCGCCTGCACGCCGCCGGTGGCGCTGGCGCTGGGCATGGAGATGGCGCTCAGCGGCAAGGGCGGCGAGCGCAAGCTTGCGGCGGATGATTTCCTCGGCGGCCCATTGGAGACCGCGCGCGAGGAGGACGAGATTCTGGTATCGCTCAATCTGCCGGCGGCGCCGGCCAATACCGGCAGCGCCTATAAGAAGTGGGGCCTGGTGACGGACGCATTGCCGGTGATCGGCGTCGCGGCGATGCTCAGCACCGACGGCTCGGGCGCCTGCACTTCGGCGCGCGTCGCGGTGGGCGGGCTCAGCGACGGCCCACGCCGTTCGGGCGCGGCGGAAAGCGGGCTCCAGGGCGCCAAGGCGAACGACGCGGATGCCATCGCGGCGGCCCTGCAAGCAGCCTCGGACGAGATCGATACGCAAAGCGACATGTGGGCGGATTCGGATTACCGCAAGCAGTTGATCCGCTCGCTCGGCGCCGACGTGGTCGCCAGCGCGTTTGCGCGCGCCGCCGGCTGACGCTCTGATTTGGGAGAAAGAAAAATCATGAAAACCACGGTAAACATCACCATCAACGGCGAGAGCTATGAGGAGAGCATCCCCAACCGCATGCTGCTGGTCGATTTCATCCGCGAGGTGGCGGTGCAGACCGGCACCCATGTCGGCTGCACCTATGAGGGCGTGTGCGGCGCCTGCACGGTCCAGCTCGACGGCGAGGCGGTGAAATCCTGCCTGATGCTGGCGGTGCAGGCCGACGGGCATGAGGTCGCCACGGTCGAGGGGCTGGCCAAGAACGGCGAGCTGACGGTGTTGCAGAAAGCCTTCAACGAGCATCACGCGCTGCAATGCGGCTATTGCACGCCGGGCATTCTGATGAACATGGACGAGTTCCTGAAGAACAACCCGAACCCGACGGAAGACGAGATCCGCCACGGCCTGATCGGCAATCTGTGCCGCTGCACCGGCTACGCCCACATCGTCGAGGCGGTCAAGGACGCGGCGTCCAAGTAGCGCAGCTACGTAGTAACCAAGTAACGAAGTTACCAAAGGGAGCGGCACCACATGAGTGCAACGAAAGACGGCGCCTGGGTCGGCGCAAAATTCAACCGCAAGGAAGATCACCGCCTGACCACCGGCAAGGGCCGCTTTCTCGCCGATTTGAGCGCGCCCGGCATGCTGCATCTGACGTTTTTCAGGAGCGAGCGCGCGCACGCAACGATCAAGAGCATCGACACGGCCAAGGCCAAGGCGCTGCCCGGCATCGTCGCCATCGTCACCGGCGAGGACATCAAGGACAAGATCCTGCCGATGCCCCAGCCGGTGGTGCAGCCGGGCCTGCCGGCGCGCTTTCCCAAGCATTGGCCGCTCGCCGTCGGCAAGGTGAAATTCCACGGCGAGCCGGTCGCGGCGATCGTCTCGCGCGACAAATATGTCGGCGCCGACGCCGCCGAGCTGATCCAGGTGGATTACGAGGACCTGCCCTATGTCGGCGGTGCGGAGCAGGCGATCGCGGACGGCGCCACCCTGGTCCATGACGATTGGGACGACAATGTGATCTTCGAGATGGGCTTTACCGGCGGCGATACCGAGGAAAGCCAGAAGCAAAACGACGAAGAAGTCGAAAAAATCATGCAGACCGCGGATATCGTGATCAAGAACCGCTTCCGCGTTCAGCGCTGCGGCATGACGCCGATGGAAACCCGCGGCGTCTTGGCCGATTGGGACGAAGCCGACGGATTGACCGCCTACATCACCACCCAGCGCCCGCATATCGACCGTCTCGCGCTCTCCGATATTCTCGAAATTCCGGCCGAGAAAATGCGCATCATCTCGCCGCGCGACCAGGGCGGCGGCTTCGGCGTCAAGGCGCCGTTCTACCGCGAGCCGATCCTCATCTGCTATCTGGCGAAAACCCTGGGCC
>CAZVDW010000007.1:0-4250 GCA_964625645.1 uncultured Rhodospirillaceae bacterium | reverse complement strand
ATAGATTCTGCCAACGACCGCCATGTTGGCGGCAGTTCGTGCCAAAAGGAGCCTGTGCCATGCCGCGCGCCGATCTCGACGCCATCGACCGCAAAATCCTCACCGCCCTGCAGGAGAACGCGCGCATGCCCAATGTTGAGCTGGCCCGCGACGTCGGCCTCTCCCCCTCACCCTGCCTGCGCCGTGTGCGCGCGCTTGAGGATTCCGGCGTGATCCGCCGCTACGCCACCCTGGTCGACCAGGCCGCCGTGGGCTTGCCGGTAAGCGTTTTCGTCAGCGTCTCGCTCGAGCGCCAGATCGAATCGGCCCTGGAGATTTTCGAGGAGACCGTGCAGGCCCGCCCCGAGGTCATGGAATGCTACCTGATGACCGGAACCGCGGATTACTTCTTACGTATTGTGGTATCCGACCTCGAGGCTTACGAGCGTTTCCTAAAGGAACACCTCACCAGAATTCCAGGCGTCAGCAGCATCCAGTCCAGCTTCGCCCTCAAGCAAATCGCCTACCGCACGGCCTTACCCTTGGACGCCGGGGACAGGTAGGCGGTCTGCTTTCAATCATGGCGAGCGCGATAAAATCGCCGTAATCTGCCGCACTGCCCAGGCGATCACGCCGGCCGCGGCAAGGGATAGCCTCGTCAATGCCCGATCCAACCGACATCGCCAGGACAAGCATCCGCGAATGCGCCGAGGCCGGCGGCACGGGATTGGACCTGAGTCACCTTGGCCTGAAAGCCCTGCCGCCCGAGATCGGCACCCTCACGGCTCTGCGATCACTGGACCTGTGGGAAAACCAGCTCAGCGGGCTGCCGCCCGAGATCGCCGCCCTCACTGCCCTGCAATCGCTGAACCTAAGGAACAACCAGCTCAGCGCGTTGCCGCCCGAGATCGGCTCCCTCACCGCCCTGCAGAGACTGGACATCAGCGACAACCAGCTCGGCGAGCTGCCGCCCGAGATCGCCGACCTCACGGCCCTGCAATCGCTGGACCTGGCGGGAAACCAGCTCAGCGAGTTGCCGCCCGAGATCGGCGACCTCACCGCCCTGCAAAAGCTGAACCTCTTCGCGAACCAGCTCAGCACCCTGCCGCCCGAGATCGGCGACCTCACCGCCCTGCAAAAGCTGGACCTCCACGGCAACCAGCTCAGCGCCCTGCCGCCCAAGATCGGCGACCTCACCGCCCTGCAACAGCTGGACCTCAACAACAATCAGCTCAGCGCCCTGCCGCCCGAGATCGGCGCCCTCACCGCCCTGCGGAGACTGGACCTCACTCACAACACTTTCGAAGCGCTGCCGGCCGCGCTATTCCGATTGCCTATGCTGACCGGCCTCAGGGTCTTGGCCAATCCCCTTATCGAACCGCCCATGCGGATCGTCGAGGACGGCATCGAATCCGCGCAACGATATTTCGGCTTGAAAGAACAGGATGAAAGGGCATGGGTCGGCCGGTCAAGTCGGGCCAGTTTGCATCTGCATCGACGCTCGCGGCTTGCCTGGATCGAAAGTCTGATCATGCCGCTGGCGATGCTGGGGCTGGTCGCGGCCGGTTATCCCTATTGGCTGATCACCGCCTCCGCCGCGGCACCGTTCTTTCTCGTGCGCAGCGAAACCTCCGTCGCGTGGGGGGTCGAGGGCTACGCGCGGCTGGTCACGGCGCTCGGCTTCAAGCGCGGCGACAGGGGCGTTGGCAAGACCCTGCTGTTGCCGCTTCGGCTTGTCGCGCTCGGCCTAGGCAGTCAGCTGGTGAAATTTGCCGGCGCAACGGCCGCATTCGCCTGCGCACCCATCGAGGGGCTCAGGGCGATCCCGACGAACTTACGGGCTTTGCAGCAAGAGGTCGATGTGCTCTCGCCGCCTGAGCTGGTGCTCGGCAGCGAGCGGGCTTATGACACGGACAGCGACAGCGTCCTAATCGCGAAGGACCTAGCCACGGACTTCGATCGTGACCGCACAGCGACTGTTGAGGCCGAATTTTTAGGGCGCTATAGCCGCGACACCTTCGTAAGTCTTCTCGGCTATTCCGTGCTTGGTATTTTCTACATTTTTGCCGCCACCTTGCGCTGGTCGGTCAAAGGCAGCGTGCTGGTCTATTGGCCGTTTCTGCTTTTCAAGCACGGCGACTGGCAACGCGAGACCCTATGGAGGAACCTCCATGCCGCCAAGAACAGCAAGATTTGGGGGAAGTTGTCCACCGCCGGCGTTCACCTCGGGGCACTGCTGTACGGCGCGTGGAACCTCGGGTGGATTTCCGACACACCAGGGCTGCGCGAGGTCGTCGGCAAGGTCGACGGCGCGATTCTGTCCGTCCTCGACACCATTCCGCCGCTTGACGCCTTCTGGCTCAATGCCGGCCTAGTTGTCGCCGGCGCCAGCTACCTCCTGGCGCGGCTGCCAGTCGCCTACCTGCTCAATGCTTTTCCGCAAAAGCCAGAGGGGCGCGCACGCGACCCGCTTGAGGACCGCGCCCTCAGCGTCGTCCAGGCCTGTCACGTTGGCCTCAATCTCGGCTGGTCGGGGGTGATCCTGTTCGTCTGGCTGTGGGCGCTGCCAAGGGCCTGGAACCTTCTTATATTTTGAGCCCATGGTGCCTGCACTTTCGGAGATTCCGCTTCAACACTCCGAATAGACCACAATGTCGAATCCCTCCTCGGGTCCAGGCGGCACGAAATGGCTGGTGATGAGGTCGAAATCAGCGTCGCCGGCCTGGAAATCGTGGCTGCCGCGCGCATTGCGGGCGCGCAGGCGCGCCTTGCAGACAGCGTCGGGCACGTCGAGGAGATGCAGGCGATGAGGCACGCCGGTATTATCGATGATCCGCCGCATCCAGGTGCGAAACTTGACGGTGTTGGCGGGGAAATCGAGCACCACCGATAGCCCTTCGCGCAGCAGCGCCTCCACGTGCGGCCCCATCACGGCTTTGAGCCGGCCTGAACAGCGCACGTAGTCCTCCAGCGTCTCGATCTCGCCGGGATAGAGCGCCGCCAGCCAGTCGTCCTCGCCGATCAGCAGCGTGCCTTCCGGCTCGGCAAGGCGGCGCGCCAACGTCGATTTTCCGGCGGCGATCTTGCCGCAGAGCAGGTGCAGTGTCGTTTCGGGCATGGCGGCGCTACAGTGAAATCTTGGCATGACGCGGAGAGGTGGCGTGACAGATATAGCAGGAATCAAGGCATTGACGTTCGATGTCGGCGGCACGGTGCTGGATTGGCACAGCGGCACCAGCACGGCGCTGGCGGCCTGGGGCGAGGCGCGCGGGGTGTCGCTCGACTGGCCGGCGGTGGCCAACGAATGGCGGCGGCGGACGCTTGGCGAGATGACGGGAACCAACGGCGACGGCATCCGCACGGGCCCCCTCGCCGGCCTCAATATCGACGGCGTGCACCAGGCGCTGGTCGGCCCGGCGATCGAGAAGCACGGCGGCCCGGCGCCGAGCGACGAAGAGGCGCAAACGCTGGCCATGGCCTGGCACGGCAACCCGCCATGGCCCGATTCGATGGCGGGTATCCGGCGCCTCAACGCCAAATACATCACCGCGACGCTGACCATCCTCAGCATCGCCCTGATCGTCGATGCCTCGCGCATCGCCGGCTTTCGCTGGGATGCGGTGATCAGCTGCGAGATGCTCGATGTCTACAAGCTCAACCCCAAGGTCTACCGGACCGGCGCGCGCCTGCTGGGGCTCGATCCCAGCGAGATCGTCATGGTGGCGGCCCACGACATGGACCTCAACGCGGCCCGCGAGCAGGGCTTCCGCAGTGCCTTCATCCGCCGGCCGGCGGAATGGGGTTCGGATACGCCGACGCCGACTTGCGCCGAGCATCACGATTTCATCGTCGACAGCATCGAGGAGCTGGCGGACCGGCTGGGGGCTTAGTTTCCGGAGACGGAATCGATATTGCCGAACAGGGCGTCCAGCCTTGCCATCGTTGCCGGCGCCAAGGGCGGCGCCAGCAGGGACTCGACGTTGGCCGCCAGGTGGTCGGCATTGCCGGTGCCGAAGAGAAATGTCGGTACGTGGTGGATACGCTGGGGTTCGACGCGTGTGTCAGCCATCGGAGCGAGAACTTGGTCGAGGAACTGACCGAGGTCTGCCCAGATGGCGTGGATGTATATTTTGAAAATGTTGGAGGTGCAGTCTTTCAGGCGGTGGTTGGGCTCCTCAATGCCGATGCCCGTATTCCTGTGTGCGGCCTGGTGTCTCACTACAACGATACTGAACCACCGCTGGGCCCAGATTCACTGGTGAGATTTGCCC
>CAZVDW010000006.1:0-2557 GCA_964625645.1 uncultured Rhodospirillaceae bacterium | reverse complement strand
CTTGACCTCGACCGTGCCGTCGGCGTGGCGAACGGCGAGGTCGCCGCTGTGGAACCAACCGTCGCGGAAGGCCTCGGCCGTGCTTTTGGGGTTCTTGAGATAGCCTTTCATCACGGTGTTGGCACGGATCAGGATCTCGCCGACGCTGGCGCCGTCCGCCGGCACGTCCGCGCCACTGTCCGGATCGGCCACCCGCACGCCTTCCACCAGGGGATAGCCGTGGCCCTGGCGCGCCATCAGCCGGGCCCGCTCGCCAAGCCCGAGGGCGGCCCATTCGTGCTGCCAGGCCGAGACCATGGAGGGGCCGTAGGTCTCGGTCAGGCCGTAAAGCTGTGTGACCGTGAAGCCAAGCCGCTCCATGCCCTCGATGACGGCACTGGGCGGTGCCGCGCCACCCGTGAACACGGCGCAGCGATGACTGAAGTCGCGGCGCAGCTCGTCCGGCGCATGCAGCAGCATGGTCAAGACCACGGGCGCGCCGCAGAACATGGTCACCTTCTCCTTGGCCACAGCCGCGAAGACCGCTTGCGGCAATACCTCGCGCAGGCAGACATGAGTGCCCGCCACCGCCGTCACCGCCCAGGGAAAGGTCCAGCCGTTGCAATGGAACATGGGCAGGGTCCAGAGATAGACGCTGCTGCCCGTCAGCTCGGTCGCCAGCACGTTGGAGAGCGCGTTCAGATAGGCGCCGCGATGGTGATAGACGACGCCCTTGGGATCGCCCGTGGTGCCCGATGTGTAGTTGAGCGCGATGGCCTGCCATTCGTCCTCGGGCGGCGAGGCGACGAAACCGTCCGCATCGACGGCGAGAAAGCTCTCATAATCCGTGCCGCCAAGGCTGTCGCCGCCATGGGCGGGATCGTCGACCTCGACCAGCAGTGGCGGCGTCTCCAGCTCGGCCAGGGCGGCGCGCACCACCGCAGAGAAGCCGCGATCGGCGATAAACACTCTGCTTTCCGCGTGCTGCAGGAAGAAAGCCACGCTGGCGGCGTCAAGGCGGGTGTTGACGGCATTGAGCACCGCGCCGCACAGCGGCACACCGTAATGACACTCCAGCATCTCCGGGATATTGGGCAGCAGCGCCGAAACCGTATCGCCACGCCCCACCCCGGCCGCGGCCAACGCCTTGGCCAGGCGGCGGCAGCGGTCGCGAAACCCCGCATAGTCCAGGCGGCGCTCGCCATAGACAATGGCCGTGCGTTGCGGGTAAACCGTTGCAGCACGGTCGAGAAAGCTCAACGGCGTCAAGGGAACGTAGTTGGCCGGCCCTTGATCCAACCCCATATCGTATTGGGAGTTGGGAGAGTGTCGGTCCACGGTGGGCGTTTCGCTCACGGCGTGTCTCCTCAGTCGTCATTCAGAACGCTATAGATATCCGAATTGGAATCAGGAGACATCAGTGACATGCCAGCGATAGCGCGCGTAATGATCGTCGACCGGCAGGGCGTCCAAAGCGGGCTGTCCGCGTCCGTGCAATCGCAAGGGTTCGAGACCGTCAGCGAGACCGTCTCCATCAGCCCCAGCAGCGTAAGCGCGAAGCATCCGGATCTTGTGGTCATCGACAATCGCGCCGACCGCGACGCGGGGCTGGCATTGACGCGGGCCTTGAAGGACGATCCCGAGACCGAGTCGATGCCGGTGGTGCTGATCGACGACGACATGAGCGCCGACCGGCAGCGTGCCGGGCTCGAAGCCGGTGCCACGGACGTCATCGCCGCCCCCAGCAACGACGCCGCCTTCGGCTTTCGCGTCCGGGCCCTGGTCCGCCTTGAAGTCATGCGTGCCGAGCTGAGCCGCAGGCGGGATATCATGGAGCGCTTCGCCATCGACCTGCCGCCGGCCGATCTCGATAACCTGGCGATACACGGCTCGCGTCTGTTGCTGCTCGGCAATGGCGGCGGCAACGAAGCCGAGATCGCCAAGACGCTTGGCGAGGTCTTCAGCGTCGATAGCGTTAGCGATTCCGTGGAGGCCATGGGTACCGTCTCCGCCAACAGATATGACGCGGTGATCGCCGTCGCCAACGACGAGACCGTCGATCAGATCGTCGAGTTCTGCGCCGATATCCGCCGCAATGTGTCCTTTTTCAATCTGCCGATCATCGCGATCCTGCCGCCGGGGCAGCTCCTCGCCGCTGAGCTGGCCCATCGCGAGCGGGTCAGCGACGTCCTGTTCTCGCCGGTCTCCGCCGAGGATTTGCGCCAACAGTTGCTGGTTTGGATCCGCCATTGGCGTTACCGCGAGGAACTGATCAAGGCGGCTCGCGAAACCAAATCCCTGGTCACCATCGATGGCCTGACCGGCCTCTCCAGCCACGGCTTTTTCCGCGACTATCTGGGCGACCTGATCAAGGATTGCGCCAGGACCAACAAGACCTTCGCGATGGCCGTCATTCAGGTTTCCGACGTGGCCGGGATCAACGATACCTATGGCTACTCCTCCGGCGACCACCTGCTGCGCCAGGTCGGCCAGATCGTCAATCAGCTGGTTCGGGTCGAAGATTTGGCGGCCCGCTTCCGCGGTACCGAATTTTGCATGCTGTTGCCGCAAACCAGTG
>CAZVDW010000005.1:0-14597 GCA_964625645.1 uncultured Rhodospirillaceae bacterium | reverse complement strand
GGACTACAACGACATGGAGGCGCGCATCGACGATGCGGCGCTCGAGGTGAGCGCGGACTCCGTTCTGGTGCTCAAGGGCGCCGGCCCCCTCGGCGGCCCCGGCTTTCCCGAATGGGGCATGCTGCCGATCCCGCAGAAGCTGCTCAAGCAAGGGGTGCGCGACATGGTGCGCATCTCGGATGGCCGCATGAGCGGCACCTCATACGGCACTTGTGTGCTGCACGTGGCGCCGGAAGCCCATGTCGGCGGGCCGCTGGCGCTGGTGCGCGATGGCGACCCGATCACCCTCGACGTTGCCGCGCGCAGGCTCAGCCTCGATGTGGCCGACGACGAGCTGGCGCGCCGCCGCGCGGCCTGGACACCGCCGCCGGCCCGCCATGGCCGCGGCTGGGGCGCCATGTTCGCGGCCCACGTCACGCAGGCCGACAAGGGCTGCGACTTCGACTATCTGCAACGCGACGCCGGCCCGGCCATCGGCGAGCCGGAGATTCACTGAGCCTGCCAGTCGAGGGAAATGCCGCAGGCGGACTCGATGCGGGCCGGGAGTGTTCCCGTCACGGCGAGCGTCAGCCCGGCGAAGGCCGGTGTCTGTCCGGTCTCTCTGTGAACGACCAGCGTCTGGCCAAAGCGAAGTCCATCCGGCAACACGGTCGCCTCGGCCCCGGTCAGGGTTTCGAGAAAGCCGCGATGGCGCTGCGGGTCGTCGGCCAGCATGTGCACGGCTGTGATGCCGGTCGCGCCATTGCCATGCTCCTGATAGTCCGGCTGCCAGAAATTCTGCGGAAAGTGGTGCTGGCAGAAATAGAAGGCGATGCCGGGCATGGTCGGGTTGGTGGCGAAGGCGAGCGTGAAGGCGACGGTTACCTGTTTGCCGTCGGGCAGCGTGGCGTGGCGCTCGAAGTCGAAGGCCGGATAGGTCTCGAGCCCCGCCGCCGCCAGGCGCCGCGCATCGGCACGCGCGTCGTCGCTGGCCAGCACCAGCGCCGCCATGCCGTCGCGCGCCGCCGCAAAAGCGCCGACATGGGCGCCGAAGCTGAACCGGTCGGGCGCGGTGACAACGCCATCGGGACGGTCCAGCGTCACCAGCTCGATGAAGTTGCGCCCGGCGAGCTGCACCAGGTGGTTCGAGGTGCCCATGTGGTCCGGATGGGACGCCTTGGGCGTCACAGTGAAGCCGAGGCCGCGATAGCGCGCCGCCGCGCCCGCGAGGTCGGCCACCGCGATTACCACATGGTCGATGTTGCGCCCTGCCGTCATACCGCCGCATTTGCCAGTCATGGTCCAAGCGTGAGACCCTGTTTGTTCCACGCCTGAGAATAGCGGAAAAGGGTTTTCTGCCGATTTCGGCAGGACCGCCGACGACTATGCCGCCCATCGGGTCGGCTTTCCGGCCTCGTTCTTCGCGCGCCTCGCCGTGCAGGGGATCGGCTTGCCGGGACAAAGCGTGCTCGACCTCGGCACGGGAACCGGCGTTGTCGCGCGCGCGCTCGCCGGGCACGGCTGCCATGTCGTCGGGCTTGACATCGCCGGCGCGCCCATCGCCGCCGCCCGCGCGCTCGACCGCGAGGCCGCTGTCGATCCGCACTACGTGGTGGCGCGGGCCGAAAGCACGGGGCTTGCCGCTGCCGCCTTCGACGTGGTGGTGGCCGGGCAATGCTGGCACTGGTTCGAGCGCCGTGCGGTGGCCGACGAATGCCGGCGCCTGCTGCGCCCCGGCGGGCGCCTGGTCATCGCCCATTACGACTGGATCGCCCTGCCCGGCAATGTGGTGGAGGCGACCGAGACGCTGATAGAGAGCCACAATCCGGCCTGGACCTTCAGCGGCGGCAACGACTTCTATCCGCGCTGGCTGCGTGGCCTCGCACGGGGCGGCTATACGGGGTTGGAGACGTTTTCCTACGATGTCGATCAGCCCTACGGCCACCGGGACTGGCGCGGCCGGGTGCGCGCCAGCGCCGGCATCGGCGCCAGCCTGACGCCCGCGCAGGTGGCGCGCTTCGATGCCGAGCACGCCGCGATGTTGGCGGCGCGTTTCCCGGCCGACCCGCTATCGGTGCTCCACCGCGTCTTCGCGGTGATCGCCCGGAGATGACAGGCACCCGCAAATCTGTTAGCCAGCGGCCATGGACAACGGCATTCTCGATCGTATCGCCTTCAACGACGACGGCCTGGTTCCGGTGATCGCGCAGCAGCACGACACCGGCGAGGTGCTGATGCTCGCCTGGATGACGCGCGCGGCGGTGGCCGAGACGTTGGCGACGGGGCGCGTCTGCTACTTCTCGCGCAGCCGCGGCGCGCTTTGGCGCAAGGGCGAGCGCTCCGGCCAAATCCAGCGGCTGATCTCGCTGAGGCTTGATTGCGACGGCGACGCGCTGCTGGCGCTGGTCGACCAGGCGGGCGTGGCCTGCCACACGGGACGGCGCACGTGCTTTTATACGGCTTTGGAGGATGGTGCCGAGACCGCGCCGGTGCTGGTGCCGCCGGAGACGCTCTATGGCTGAGGCGGCGGATATCCTGGCGCGCCTGCAAGCCGTGATCGAGGCCCGCAAGGGCGGCGATCCCGAAACCTCCTATGTCGCCAAGCGCTTCAGCCAGGGCCGGGCCAAGATCGCCCAGAAGGTGGGCGAGGAGGCCGTCGAGTGCGCGATCGCCGCGGTCTCTGGTGATCGCGAGGCGGTGGTGGCGGAAAGCGCCGACCTGCTGTTCCACCTGATGATCCTGTGGGCCGATGCGGGCATCGCACCCGACGACGTGCTGGAGGAGCTGGCGCGGCGCGAAGGCGTCTCGGGCATCGACGAGAAGAAAAGCAGAGGCACCTGATGGCCTATGACGACGACAACATCTTCGCGCGTATTCTGAGGGGCGAGATTCCGGCCGACAAAGTCTATGAGGACGAGCACGTGCTCGCCTTCCACGACATCGCCCATCTGACGCCGGTGCATGTGCTGGTGGTGCCCAAGGGCCGCTATGCGGACATGACCGAATTCGCCGCCAAGGCCGGCCCGGCCGAGACGGCAGCGATCTTCAAGGCCGTCGGCGCCATCGCGGAGAAATACGACATCGCCGCGGACGGCTATCGCCTGGTCAGCAATTGCGGCGCGCATGGCGGCCAGGAAGTTCCCCACCTGCACTTCCACGTCATGGGCGGGCGCCAGCTCGGCGGCATGCGGCGCAGCTCGTAAGCGGCCAAAGTCGCGCCGCCTCGCCGGGGCCGCCGCCAATATTGCCTAAAGAGTCGCCTTTCCGCGGATCGACACCAGATTGATCAGGTAGCCCGATCTGGTTGCGCATTGGGGGGGCAATGAGTCTCAGTGAAGGTGCTGTGTTGGATGATCGTCGCAAGGCGCTGGAGATTGCGGAAGGCATCTTCCAGGTCGCGCTCGACCCGATCATCGTGATCGCCGCCGACGGCACCATCGAGCGCTTCAACGCCGCGGCGGAAAGGGCCTTCGGCTATGCCGCCGAAGAGGCCGCCGGGCGCAACGTCTCGTTGCTCATCCCGGAGCAGCACAAGAAGAAGCATGACGCTTACATCGAGAACTATCTCGATGGCGGGCAAAGCCGCGTTGTCGGGACCGGCCGAGAGGTCGAGGCCCTGCGCCGTGACGGCTCGCTGTTTCCTGCCCATCTTTCGGTCACCGAGATACGCGTCGCGGACGAGGTCTATTTCGTCGGCACGGTCAGGGACCGGACCAAGCGCCGGGACCACGAGGATAACCTGATGCGCTACGTCCAGGACCTGGAGACCGCCAAGTCCCAGACCGAAAGCGAAGCGGCCAAGGTTGTCGAGCTGGCCGAGGATCTGCATCACGAAAAGACCCTGGTCGAAGAGAGCAAGCGCATCATCGAACATCAGGCCAATCACGATTCCCTGACCGACCTGGGCAACAGGCTGCTGCTCAACACGGTTCTGCCGGAGATGCTGGAGAGTGCTGCCGGCGAAGGGGCGAAGGTCGGCTTCATCTACATCGACCTCGACAACTTCAAGCCGGTCAACGACCGCCTGGGCCACGACGCGGGCGACAGGCTGCTCTGCGATGTGGCCGACGCCCTGCGCCATAACACCAGAGACGGCGACAAGGCCATCCGCTTGGGCGGCGACGAGTTCGCGGTGCTGACCCGGCTGCCCGCGGGGCGGCCGAAGGCCGAGCTGCGCGCCTTGGCCGAGCGCATTCTCGCGGCCCTGACCAAACCCGTCCACGGCCCCGATTTCGTCATCGAGACCGGCGCCAGCATCGGTCTGGCGCTTTACCCCGACGACGCGGACGCGATGGACACCCTATTGGCTGCCGCCGACAGCGCCATGTACGAGGCCAAGCGCGCCGGCAAGGGCCGGATCGCTTGAGGGTTTGTCCGACCGACGCCAGTTAATCCTCTTACTCGCTCTGGCATGCATTCCCGTAATTCTATAAATACCACCGGTGGATAATCGGGAGTTTTCGGCGATGGCCGAGACGCGGCGCAGGTTGGCAGCAATCCTGGCCGCCGATGTGGTGGGATACAGCCGCCTCATGGGCGACGACGAGGACGCCACCGTGGCTGCCCTCGACGCCTGCCGGGCGGTCTTTCGCGGCTGCATCGACGCGCATTCCGGCCGCGTCGTGGATACGGCCGGCGACAGCGTGCTCAGCGTTTTCGACAGTGTCGTCGAGGCTGTCAAATGCGCGGTTGCGGTGCAGGGCGATATCGCCGGAAGGAACGCCGATATCGCCGCGGATCGCCAGATGTGGTTTCGCATCGGCGTGAACGCGGGCGATGTCATCGAGCAGGCGGACGGCACCATCTACGGCGATGGCGTCAACGTCGCGGCCCGCCTGGAAAGCCTGGCCGAGCCGGGCGGCATCTGTCTCTCCGGCAGCGCCCATGAGCAGATCGAGGGCAAGATCGATCTGAGCACGGAGGACATCGGCGAGCAGCAGGTCAAGAACATCGCGCGGCCGGTGCGGGCCTACCGGGCGGTGCTAGGCGCGGATGCAATGCCGAAGACGAGCATGGCGAGGGACGCGGATCGCCCCTCTATCGCCGTTCTGCCATTTCAGAATCTCAGCGGCGATGCCGAGCAGGACTTTCTCGCCGATGGCATATCGGAGGACCTTACAACGGCGCTGTCGCGGATACGCTGGCTCATGGTCACGGCGCGCAACACCATGTTCACGTTCAAGGGCAAGGCGGTTGACGTGAAGCAGGTGGGCGCCGACCTCGGCGTCCGCTATGTGCTCGAAGGCAGTGTCCGCATGGCCGGCAATCGCGTGCGCATCTCGGCGCAGTTGATCGAATCTGCGAGCGGCAATCATTTGTGGGCAGAGCGTTACGACCGCGACCTCGACGATATTTTCGCGCTTCAGGACGAGATCACCCAGACCCTGGTCGACAAACTGCATAGCCAGGTCGAGGGGGTCGAGCGCGAGCGTGCCGTCCGCAAGCCGCCCGGCAGTCTCGATGCCTGGGAATGCTATCAGCGCGGCCAGGCCTATTTCTTCGAGATGTCCAAAGACTCGTTGCGCAAGGCTGTGAGCCTGTATCACCGTGCCATCGAGCTCGACCCGCGATTCGCCACCGCTCATGCGGCCCTCGGCTATTGCCGCATGAGCCGAGCCATCGTCGGTCTGTCCGACTCAGCGAACGAAGACATGGCGGCCGCTCTGATCGCTGCGGAGACGGCGCTTTCCCTCGATCAGAAGGACGATCTCGCCCACTATGTTCTTGGTCGAATCTATTCCTTCCGGGGCGATCATGAGAGCGCGATCGACGAAATGGAAATCGCGACAAGATTGAACCCGAGCTCGTGCCACGCGGCGCGCGGCCTGGGCATGACCTGTCTGTTGAGTGGCGATTACGAGCGTGCGGTGCGGTGGTTTGACCGGGCCGAGGACCTCAGTCCCCATGACCCGTTGCTATGGGCGATATTGGCTGGCCGCAGTGAGGCGCGTTTGGAATTGGGCGACCTTGAGGCGGCTTTGGTCGACGCCAACCGGGCCATCAGGACGCATACTTACGCCCATTGGCCCTATTCCTGCCGCGTGGCCGCGCTGGCGAATCTGGATCGCGTGGAAGCGGCGATCGCCGCCCGCGAAGAGCTTTGCGCACGCTTCCCGGGTCTGACCATCGAAAAAATGCTTCACGATGCCGCGCCCGACAATCCGCAGTCTTTCGCGGCGAGTCTGCCAGCCTTGTTCGCAGGCTTGCGCAAAGCGGGGATGCCGGAAGCCTGAGCGGGCTAAGCAAGATGCTGCCATACCCGGTTGAGCCCTTTGGGCGCGGCGCGTATCGTGGCTTGCGGGTCGGCTCGGGGAATGGGACATGGCCGAAGATGACGTGAAGCAACGGCTTGCCGCGATCCTGGCGGCGGATGTGGCCGGCTACACGCGTCTCATGCGCGAAGACGAGCGCGCCACCATCGCCACGATCAAAGACTACAGGGAGCGTTTCCGGGTCCACATCGAGGCCAACACCGGCCGCGTCGTGGACATGGCCGGCGACAGTGTTCTCGCGGTATTCGAAAGCGCAGCCGGTGCGGTGAGCGCGGCTGTCGCGATCCAGCGCGAGTTGGGTCGGCGCAACGCCGAGCTCCCGGCGGCGCGGCGCATGCATTTCCGCATCGGCATAAACCTCGGCGACATCCAGGAGGCGGCTGACGGCACGATATACGGCGATGGCGTAAACATCGCCGCGCGCATGGAGGGGCTGGCTGAGCCGGGCGGTGTCATGCTCTCGGACTCGGCGCACATGCAGGTGCGGCGCAGCCCCGATCTCGCTTTCGCCGATGCCGGCACGCACCGGGTCAAGAACGTGGACGAGTCCGTGCGCGCCCACCGCGTCGTGCTGGATGGTGGCGCGGTTCCCAAGCGAACGTGGCGCCGACGCACATCCTGGTATGCAGTGGCAATCATGGCTGTCGTGGCGATCGGGATATGGCGGGCCATGGTGCCACCGGCAATCGAGACCGCCTCGGTCGAGCGCATGGCCTACCCGTTGCCGGCCGAGCCATCGATCGCCGTGCTGCCATTCGACAATCTTTCCGGAGACCCGGAGCACGAATTTATCGCCGATGGCCTGACCGAGAACATTATCGGCATGCTCGCCCAGGCGCCGAACATGCTCGTGATCGCGCGCAACTCGACCTTCATTTACAAGGGCAAGGCGGTGGACGTTCGCGAGGTCGCGGAACAGCAAAGCGTGCGATACGTGCTGGAAGGCTCGATTCAGATTTCGGGCGAGACCATGCGGGTGACCGCGCAGCTCATCGATGCACTCGAAGGCGTGCACGCGTGGGCCGGAAGATTCGAGCGGCCACTCCAGGATCTGTTTTCCCTGCAGGACGAGATTACGCTGGAGATCGTGCGCGCCATGCAGGTGGAGCTGGTGAGCGGCGAAACCGCACTAACGATGTCCGCGGGCACGACGAATCTCGAAGCCTGGATGGAGCTGCAAAAAGCCATCGCCCTGGCATATCAGTACACGCCGCAATCCAACCTGCGGGCCCGGCAAGGTCTTGAACGGGTCCTTGAGCTGGACCCGGACTCGGCGGTTGCGCACGTCTTGCTCGGCTGGACGTATTCGTGGAGCGCGCGCATGTTCGGATCCGACACGTTCGACGCGGATATCGCACGCTCGATGGCGCTTGCGGAAGCGGCCATCGCATTGGACCCGAATCTCCCCGGCGCCTACAACCTGATTGCCATGGGCCTGCATGTACTGGGGCGCACCGAGGAAGCGCTGTCCAACGCGAATTATGCCGTGGGAATTGGGCCAAACAATGGCCAGGCCATGGTGCCGGCGGCAGCGGTCCATCTCTATGCGGGACGCTACGAGAGAGCCGCAGCGTTGCTGCAACATGCCGAGCGACTGACGCCTGTGCCCGATGTGATCCTGCTCTTGGTTCGCGCCATGAATTTCAATGCCCTGGGAGATTACCCAGCGGCAGAGGCCTATGCGCGGCGGGTCATCGCCATCCTGCCGGCACAAAACAATATCGGGCACAGAGAGCTACTTTTCGCCCTGGTGCAAAGCGGACAAATGGACGAGGCGACAAAGCTCGCCAATCACCTATTGGCCGTCGATCCCGAATTTTCGACCGCTTCGGTTCGACGAAGGTTCGAGCTTTGTTGCCGCTCTCCCGCAGCGCTCGTCGACGAATATGTCAAGGCGCTGTCGGAAGCTGGGATTCCGTGAGCAGCCGCATTGGCTTACATTGGCCACTCCCTCTGGTGAGATGACTGGGCTGTACGCATAAGACATCATCGATGTTCGGCTCAGATAGTCCGCGAACATGGGCACGGTGAAATCGATATCGCCGTGGGCGGGGCTGTAGATCATGCCTTTGCGGATGATCTTGGCGCGACGCGGCCCATCGCCGAGGCCGGCCATGGCGACAACATATGCCCCCCCTCCTTGGGTGTCTGGCGGTCGAGGCGGACTGCGTAAAGACACCTAGGTGAAATATAGCCGGGTATATGCGGATGGACGTATACGCGGATAAACTTTGTATACAAGAGGATCGTGGCCCCTACTTCCCGCTCCCCGCCTCGTGCCCCTGCAGGTCATACAGCCGCGCGTAGAGCCCGCCCTGGGCATAGAGCGCCTCGTGCCTGCCTTGTTCCACCAGCCGGCCCTGATCGATGACGCAGATGAGGTCGGCGTCGCGGATGGTCGAAAGCCTGTGGGCGACAACGACGGTGGTGCGGCCCTGTTGCAGGCGCTCCAGCGCATCCTGCACTTGGCGCTCGGATTCGACATCGAGCGAGGCGGTGGCTTCGTCGAGCAGCAGGATCGGCGCGTCCTTGAGCATGGCGCGGGCAATGGCGACGCGCTGGCGCTGGCCGCCGGAGAGCTTGACGCCGTGCTCGCCGACCGCGGTGTCGTACCCTGCGGGTAAGGCATCAATAAAGTCGTGCGCGGCGGCCGCGCGTGCAGCCGCCTCGACCGCTACATCGTCGGCCTCGCCGCTGGCACCGTAGGCGATGTTGGCGCGAATGCTGTCGTTGAACAGCGTGATCTCCTGGCTGACCAGCGCGATGGCGCCGCGCAGGCTGGAGAGGGTCACGCCTCGCACGTCCTGACCGTCGATAGTCACGGCGCCGCCGTCGACGTCGAAGAAGCGCGCCACGAGGTTGAGCAGGGTCGATTTACCGGCGCCCGAAGGCCCGACCAGCGCCACGGTCTGGCCGCCGGGCACGGCAAGCTCGATGCCGTCGAGCACCGCCGCATCCTCGGCATAGGAAAAGCGCACAGCCTCGAAATGCACGGCGCCTTCGCTTACCGCCAGCGGCACCGCGTCCGCCGCCTCGACGATCTCGGCGCGCTCGTCGAGCACGGCGAAGACGCGCTGCGCGGCACCGAGGCCTTCCTGCATCACGGTGTTGAGGTTGGCGATGCTCTTGAGCGGCCGGTAGGCCAGCAACAATGCGGTGACGAAGGCGAAAAAGGCGCCGGGCTCCTGCTCGCCGGCCACCACCTGGCCGCCGCCATAGAAGATCACCAGGGCGATGGCGATGCCGCCGAGCGCCTCCATGATCGGCGAGGTCAGGGCGCGGGTGCGCGCGCCCTTCATGTAGAGCGTGAAGATGCGCTCGATGATGCCGCGGGCGCGCTCGCTCTCGTATGCCTCCATGCCATAGGCCTTGACGTGACGCGCGCCCTGGAAGGTCTCCGTCAGGAGCGAGGAGAAGTCGCCGATCTCGGCCTGGGTGTTGACCACGACGCGGCGCATGCGCCGGCCGAGCCTGGCGATCGGCCAATAGGCGACGGGGAAGACGAAGAAGACGATCAGCGCCAGCCGCCAGTCCTGATAGAACATCAGCGCCACCAGGCCGATGACGCTGAGCGCTTCCTTGACGAGACCCGTGAGGGTCTGCGAGGTCGCCTGGCGCACCAGGTTGGCGTCGTTGGTGAGGTTGGCAATCAATCGCCCAGTCGGCGTGCGGTGGAAGAAGGCGAGGTCGAGGCGGATGACATGGGCGAAGACCTGGCGCTGCAAATCGGCGACGATGCGCAAGCCCACCCAGTTCATCAGCACGGCCTGGCCGAAATTGGCCAGCCCGCCGAAGGTCATCACGCCCATCACCGCCAGCGGCACAATGATCAGCATGGTCTCGTCGCGATCGACGAAAATGCCGCCGACCACGGGCTCCATCAGCCAGGCCAGCGCCGGCTGGGCCGCGGCGGCGACGATCATGCAGGCTATTGCCGCCGCGAGGCGGGCGCGATAGGGCAGCAGGTAACCGCCGGCGAGGCGCCGGACCAGCGGCCCTGTCGGTGCCCGCTCGACGGCGTCGTCCGACGGGCTCATCGTTGCGCGAGGGCGGCGCGCAGGGCGGGGTAGAGCGCGGCGCCGCTCGCCACCAGGTTGGGATGGCGGATCTCGTCGCGATTGTAGATCAGCGCATTGCCGTCGGCGTCGCTCATGAGGCCGCCGGCTTCGGTGATCAGCAGGTGGCCGGCGGCGATGTCCCAGTCGCTCTTGGGGCGCATGGCAATGGTGCCGTCGAGCTGTCCGACCGCGACCAGGGCCAGCTTGTAGGCGATGGCGTCAACCACCTGGATGGTGGCGTCGCCGACGTGATCCGACCACAGGGCGCGGCGTTGCTCGTTGCGGCTCGAGCCGAGGGTTGCCTCGGCAAGGCTCGCGACCTCGGTGCATCGTGCCGCCGCGCCATCATGCCGGCAGCCGCCGTCGAGCACGGCGTCGTAGAAGTCGCCCGTCACGGGACTGAGGATGGCCGCGGCTATCGGCGCGCCGGCCTCGACAAGCGCGGCGGATATCACCCATTCGTGGTTGCCCTCGATGAAGCCCTTGGTGCCGTCGATGGGGTCGATCACCCAGGTGCGCGGCGCCGCCTGGCGGCTGGCGTGCTCGGCGCTTTCCTCCGACAGCCAGCCATAGTCGGGGCGCGGGCCGCGGAGCGCTTCGCGCAGGCTCGCATCGACCGCCATGTCGGCGTCGGTGACGGGATCGCCGGGGGCCTTCTCGCGGACCTCGAAGCCGGCCTCGAAATGGTGCATGGCGACAGGCCCCGCGGCGCGTACCGCGGCGCAAAGCAGGGCGTGGTCTTCGGTCAGCGCCTGGCTCACAGGCCGGCCATGGTCATGCCGTCGATACGCAAGGTGGGCGCATCGGCACCGTAGCGGAACACCAGGTCGTCGGCGGGGGTGAGGCGGGGGAAGAGGTCGAGCAGGTTGCCGGCGACGGTGAGCTCACTGACCGGATAGGCAAGCTCGCCATTCTCGATCCAGAAGCCGGCGGCGCCGCGGCTGTAGTCGCCGGTGGTGGCCTGGAAGCTCATGCCCATCATCTCGGTGACGTAAAGCCCGCCGTCGATCTCGCCGATCAAGGCCGCGGGCGTGACGCTTCCCGGCGACAGCGACAGATTGCTGGCCGAGGGTGCCGGCGGCCCCGAAGGCCCGCGCGCCGCGTGGCCGGTGGATTGCAGGCCGAGCTGGCGGGCCGAGCGCGAATCCATCAGCCAGGTGGTCAGGCGGCCGTCGTCGATCAGCGCCCGCTTTTCGCCGGCCACGCCCTCGCCGTCGAAGGGCCGCGAGGACAGGCCGCGCGGGCGCAGTGGATCGTCGATAATACTGATGCCAGGGGCGAAGACCTGTTCGTTCAGCTTTTCCTGCAGGAAGCTGGTGCCGCGGGCGATGGTATTGCCCGAGACCACGGCCGCCAGCAGGCGCAGGAAGCCGCCCGAGACGCGCGGGTCGAAGACCACCGGCACCTGGGCGCTCTTCTGCTTGCGTGGGCTCAGCCGCCTGACCGCGCGCTCGGCGGCGCGGGCGCCGATCGCCGCCGGCGCTTCGAGGTCGCCGCGGTGGCGGGTCGAGAGGAATTCGTAGTCGCGCTCCATGCCGGTGCCGCTGCCGGCGACCACGGAGACGGAGACGCCGAAGCGCGTGCCGCGATAGGCGCCGGCGAAGCCGTTCGAGGCGGCGAGCGCCACGCGGCCTTCGCTCCAGCCCGCCTCGGCGCCTTCGGAATTGGTAATGCCGTCCACGGCCCGCGCCGCGTCCTCGGCCTCCTCGGCCCAGGCCAGCAGGTCCTCGGATGATGGCTCGCTGTGGTCGGCGAGATCGAGATCGACGATGGCGGTGGCCAGGCGGTCGCCGTCGGGCAGGCCGCAATGGGGATCCTCGGGCACGGCCTTGGCCATCGCCAGCGCGCGCTCGACGATCTCGGACAGCGCGGCGGGCCCCAGATCGGTCGTCGAGACCACCGCCTGGCGCTTGCCGATCAGCACGCGCAGGCCGAGGTCGTTGGCTTCCGAGCGCTCGACGCCCTCGTTGCGGCCCAGGCGCCAGGTCGCGTCCATGGCCGCGGAGCGCACGAACATGGCATCGGCCTCGTCGGCGCCGGCCGCCTGGGCCCGGCCGATGAGGTCGCAGAGAAGATCGAGGTCGTTGCTGTCGGTCATAGTCGCCTGCCGCCTGTGATTTGGCTCTTTATACCAAGGCTCAGTGATAAAGACCCATTTGATGGCTTGAGGCGGCTTTCCGGATAGGAGCGGCGCGCCGGGCGATGTGGGGCATCGTTCAAGCGTCGCGACGCATCCGCAGGGCCGCCTCGGGCCACCGCAGGCCGCGCGCTTTTCGTCGCTGGCGTCGTCGCGGGCCGCTTGACTTGGGGCCGCACGACGGCGCGACCCGCTCCTAGGCAGCGGCGAAAAGCGTGCGGTCAAATGGGTCCTTATCACTGAGCCTTGGTATTATAAGCCGGCCGGGCGGCGATTCCGAGCGCTCAGTCTTCTGCCGCCTCTTCCGGCGGTGGCGGCGGTGGCGGAATCTCGATATCGACCCGGCTCACCGTGAAACCGCGGCCGGCGAAGAAGTTGAGCATGCCCGTGCGCCCCGGCAAATGGGCGGCGCCGATGGCGATGAAGGTCGGCCCCGCGTCGAGCAGCGGCGCGGCACGCTCGACCATGCGGGCGTTGCGCCGCGCGAGCATGCGCTTCATCAGCTTGTGCACGTAGCGCCGCTGCTGGCGGTCGCCAGTGGGATATTGGTTTTTCATGATCGGCGTGATGTTACCGCCGACATAATAGGCCACGGCCTCTTCATAGCGTGCGTCGAGCACCGGGCGCAGGCCGCCCTCGGCTTCGCTCTCGTCGATGAAGTCGATCAGGATCAGGCGCTCGACCGCGGGGTCGGTGCTTTCGAACAGGCTTGCCTGTTCCTCTACCTTTTCCAGCGGTAGCACGCGCAACCCCGCCTCGCGCGACAGCTCTTGCAGGGCGACATCGAGAACCACGGCGTCTGCGGCGATGGTGTCGGGCTTGGTATGGCTGCCCGAGACCGCGATATAGGCCTGCCAGGGCGACATGCCCTGAAGCGACGAGGTCGGAATCATGTCCGCCGGCAGGGCCCGGCGCAGGGCGGCGAACCGCTCGCTGCCGATATCGGCCTCGAGGGTCGTCGTGCGCGGGGTCCGGGAGAAGGTCTGATCGACCATCTCCATGAACACGCGTGCCTCGGTGTATCTGTTCATCTCGAGCTCGAAGGCTGCCACCTCGCAGGACAGCAGCGCGTCCTTCAGCGGCTCGATCACGGCCAGGATGCGCGGATCGGCGCTGTGGAAGGTGCCGAAGACGTAGTTGTCGTGCCCGCCCGGCGCCGTCACCCGCCACAGCAGGCCCTGGTCATAGGTATCGATCTCGTCGGCGACGGCCGTCGGCGCAGACAGCGCCAGCGCACCAAGCGCCAGCGTGCGGATAGCTGTCCGAAGCGTCTTCATTTGAGCCTCTCCACGAGGGTTACGCGATAGCCCTCGGCCTCGAGCAGCGCGATCAGCCCGGCCTGGCCCGGCAGATGCAGGGCGCCGACGGCGACAAAGGCGCCGCCAGCCGGCAGCGTTGCGCCGAGCCGCGCCGCGAAGCGCCTGTTGCGGTCGTCGATCAGGCGCGTCATCAAGCGCGCATTGAGGCCGGCGTCGTTGCCCGGCAGCTGCTCGCGCGACAAGGCGAGTATGCCGGCGAGGTCGCCCGCCAGATAGCGCTCGGTGACGGCCTCGAAATAGGCGCCGACATAGGCATCGACCCCGCCTTTCTCGGCATCGGCGACAATCTGGCGCACCAGCTTGACCATGTCCGCCTCCGCCATGCCGGAAAACACCGCGATCTGGTTCTGCACGGTCTCGAGCACGCTGATGGTCATGCCCTGATCGAGCGCCTCCAGCTCCAGCACCTGGTCGAGCACCTGCACAGGGCCGCCTTCGCCTTCGCCGTCACCGCCCTCGGGCGGGCGTGGCGCCATCAACAGCAAATACGCCCCCCAGGGCCTGATGCCTTCGAGGATCGGCGCCGGCAGCCCGATTGCCGCCAAGGCCTCGGCGACGGCGGCGAAGGCCTCATCGCCGAGGAGGTCCGGTAGCTTGCGGCCGTCACCGAGCAGCATCGATTGAAACAAGGCCTGCGCCGCGGCCGTGCCGTCCGCGCCCGTGGTGCGCAGCTCCAGCACCAGCGTCTCGGCCTCCACCAGCGCCCGCGCCACCGCCTTGGGCAGCGCCACGACACGGGGGTCGGGGCTGTGCATGGTGCCGAACACGTAGCTCGCGGGCACGCCGTCGCGCTCCAGCTTCCACAACAGCCCCTGGCCGTTGACGATATCGT
>CAZVDW010000004.1:0-13785 GCA_964625645.1 uncultured Rhodospirillaceae bacterium | reverse complement strand
GGCATTGGCGATGAAATCGGGGATCACCAGCACGCCGCGCGCGGCCAGCGTCGCCTCGGCCGCGTGGGTGATGGGAATGTTGGCGCCCTGCAGGATGAGACCGGCCTTGAGACGGTGCTGGTTGCCGGCGTCGATCACGTCCGGGCGCGCGGCGGGAATCCAGATGTCGCAGTCCGCAGCGATGACAGCGTCGGTGTCTCCCGCCTCGCCCTCGCCGGCATCGGCGACGCTGCCACCATCGAGCTTCGTTGCGCGCAGCTTCGCTATGTCGAGACCATCCGCATTGATAACCGTGCCGCGGCTATCGGACGCCGCGACGAGCACCGTGCCATGCTCGGCGAGCAGGCGCGCGGCGTGGTAGCCGACCGCGCCGAAGCCCTGCACGGCGACGCGCGCACCGGCGAGCCGCGGGCCGCCATAATCCTGCGCCGCCTCGCCCGCGACCGCGAGGCCGAGCCCGGTGGCGCCGATCTCGTCGAGGGGAATGCCGCCGATCTCGCGCGGCAGGCCGACCGCGCGGCCGATCTCGTCATGCACCCAGGCCATGCAGGTCTCGTTGGTGCCCATGTCGGGCCCGGCGATGTAGTCCTTGACGTCGGCAAGCGCCCGGGCGAAGGCGCGCATCAAGCGCTCCTTGTCGGCCGCCGGCATGGCCGGATCGGCAAAGATCACCGACTTGCCGCCGCCATGGGGCAGGCCGGCGGCGGCGTTCTTGAGCGTCATGGCGCGGGCCAGGCGGAAGCATTCCTCGACGCTGACGTCAGGCGCCATGCGGGTGCCGCCGATCGACGGGCCGGCGGCGACATTGTCGACCACGAGCACCGCGCGCAGGTTCAGCGAGGGCTGGTACATGTGCAGGATCTTGGCCGGGCCGAGATCGTCGGCAAAGCGGAACAGGTCGTCCATGTCAATCGCTCTCCAAGGTCTCGCGCACAGCGGCGGCGATGCGCGCGACAGATGGCATGTAATCGGCTTCGAGGCGCGGCAGGGGCATCACGGTGTCCCAGCCGGCAACGCGTTTCAAGGGCGCGACGAGGCTGAACATGGCATCTTCGGCGAGACGCGCGACGATCTCACCGCCATAGCCGCCCGACAGCGGTGCCTCGTGCACCACGACGCAACGACCGGTCTTCTCGACCGAGGCGAGGATGGTCGCCATGTCGAGGGGCTTGAGCGTGGCAACGTCGATGACCTCGGCACGCCTGCCCTGCTCCGCCAGGGCATCGGCGGCGGCAAGTGTTTCGCGCAGCATGGCGCCCCAGCTGACCAACGTTACGTCAGCGCCCTCGCGCTCGACGATGCAGCGATCGAGCGGTAGGCCCTGCCCGTCGTCGTCGACCAGCTCGCGGGACAGGCGGTAGAGGCGCTTTGGCTCGAGGAAGACGACGGGATCGGGATCGCGTATCGCCGACAATAAAAGCCCATAGGCCCGCGCCGGCGACGACGGGATCACCACGCGCAGCCCCGGGATATGCGCGAGCATGGACTCGGCGCTTTCCGAATGATGCTCGGGCGCATGGATGCCGCCGCCATAGGGCGCGCGCAGCACCATCGGCACCGTCAGGCGGCCGCGTGTGCGCGTGCGCAGGCGCGAGGCATGGTTGGCCAGCTGATCGATCGTCGGGTAGAGAAAGCCCATGAACTGGATCTCCGCCACCGGCCGTAAGCCCTCGACCGCGGCGCCGACGGCCATGCCGGCGATCAACAGCTCGGACAGGGGCGTATCGCGCACGCGGCCTGAGCCGAAGCGCTGTGCCAGGCCCTCGGTGGCACGGAAGACACCGCCGTCGATGCCGACATCCTGGCCCATGACGATGACGCGCTCGTCCTCGGTCATGGCCCGCGAAAGCGCGGCGCGCACCGCTTCGACCAGCGACAGCTCAGGCATCGTCGAGGCCTGCGCGTTGGGCTGCCAGATCGGCGGGCAGCGTCGCGAACAGAGAATCGAACATGGCCGTCGCCGGCTCGGGCGCCGTCGCCAGATAGGCGGCCGCCGCTGCCTCCACCTCCTCGGCACAGGCCGCTTGCAACGATGTCTCGGCTTCCTCTCTCCAAACGCCTTGCCCAGCCAGATAGGCGCGCAGGCGCCGCAGGGGCTCCTTGGGCCAATGGGGCGACACGGCCTCCTCGTCGCGATAGCGGCTGGCGTCGTCCGCCGTGGTGTGATCGGAGAGCCGGTAGGTCAGCGCCTCGATCAGCGAGCCGCCCTCGCCCGCCCGTGCCTTGGCCAGGGCGCGGGCGGTGGCATCGTGCATGGCGATCACGTCATTGCCATCCACTTGCTCGCCGGGAATGCCGGCAGCGATGGCCTTTTGCGCCAGCGTCTCGGCGGCGCTCTGCTCGTCGCGCGGCATGGAGATGGCCCACTGATTGTTGGTAACGATGAAGACTGCCGGCAGGTGCCAAACCCCGATCACGTTGAGGGCTTCGTAGAAATCGCCTTTCGAGGTGGCACCGTCGCCGGCAATGGCGACCGCCGCGCGCGTCTCGCCCTTCAAGGCCATGGCCAGCGCCACGCCGGCGGCGTGGGGGAAATGGCTGGCCACGGGAATGGAAACCGGAAAATCGCGCCGGGGGCCGGCGAAGTCGCTGCCGCGCTCGTCGCCGCCCCAGAACAGAAACAGCTCTTCCAGGCTGACGCCGCGCCACAACTGAGCGGCGTGCTCGCGGAACGACGGCAGCAGCACGTCGTCCGCGACCATGGCGCTGGCGACACCGACGCCGACAGCCTCCTGGCCCAGACACGACGCATAGGTGCCGAGCCTGCCGCTGCGCTGCAAGGCAATGGCCTTTTCGTCGAAGGCACGCACCCGCACCATGGCCCGGTAAAGCGGCAACAAGGCTTCGGTATCTTGCGCAAACTCCGGCACCGGTCCAAGCGGCTCGCCATCCGCATCAAGAAAGCCCGTGCGTCGGATCTCGAAGCGTGCGACGGTCTCGCTCATCCGGCCTCCGACAGCTTCTTCGCCATGAGTTCGCGCATGACATATTTCTGCACCTTGCCCGTCACCGTCATCGGGAAGTCCTCGACGAACTCGATGTAGCGGGGAATCTTAAAATGCGCGATCTTGTCGCGGCAGAAATCACGCAGCTCCTCGGCGCTGGCGCTCTCGCCGTCGCGCAGCTTCACCCAGGCGCAGATTTCCTCGCCATATTTGGCATCGGGCACACCGAACACCTCGACCGCCTCGATCTTGGGGTGGGTGTAGAGATATTCCTCGATCTCGCGCGGAAAAATGTTCTCGCCGCCGCGGATCAGCATGTCCTTCAGCCGGCCGACGATCTGGCAGTAGCCTTGCCTGTCGATCACCGCTATGTCGCCGCTGGCGATCCAGCCGGCTTCGTCGATGGCGGCGGCGGTGCGCGCGGGGTCGTTCCAGTATTTCGGCATGACGCAATAGCCGCGCGTCAAGAGCTCGCCTTCCTCGCCGCGCGCCACGATACGGCCCGCCTTGTCGACGATCTTGACCTCGGTGTGTGGCAGCACGCGGCCGACGGTCTCCACGCGCCGCGCCAGCGGATCGTCGACGGCGGTCTGGAAGCTGACGGGCCCGGTCTCGGTCATGCCATAGGCGATGGTGATCTGCGCCATGCCCATCTCGCCCATGACCCGTTTCATGAGAGCGACCGGGCACGGCGCGCCGGCCATGATGCCGGTGCGCAGGCTGGCAAGGTCGTGTTTCGCGAAATCCGCATGGTCGAGCGCGGCGATGAACATGGTCGGCACGCCGTGCAGCACGCTGCAACGCTCCGCCGCGACCGTCTCAAGGACGGCCTGGGCATCGAAGCCGGCTGACGGGAAGACCATCGTCGCGCCGTGGGCGACGCAACAGAGCGTGCCGAGAACCATGCCGAAGCAATGATACATGGGCACCGGAATGCACATGCGATCAGCCGGCCAGAGGCGCATCTGGCGGCCGGTGAAATAGGCGTTGTTGACGATGTTGTGGTGGCTCAGCGTCGCCGCCTTCGGCGTGCCGGTGGTGCCGCTGGTGAACTGGATGTTGATGGCGTCGTCGAATTGCAGGAACTCGCGAAGCTCCGCCAAGCGCTCCCGGTGCGTGCAGCCGGCGGTCTTGGCGATATCCGCGAACGGCAGCATGCCGGGCGCGCCCGCCTCGTCGAGGCTGATCACGAGGCCGAGCGAGGGAACGCGCGCGGCACGCAGGCCGCCGGGCTCGCTGTCCTCAAGCTCGGGCAGCAGCTCGGACAGCATGGCGTGATAGTCGCTGGTCTTGAAACGCGGCGCGGTGATCAGCGCCGCGCAGCCCACCGCATTGAGCGCGAATTCCAGCTCCGGCAGGCGATAGGCCGGATTGACATTGACCAGCACCAGGCCAGCCTTGGCGGTGGCGAACTGGGTCAACACCCATTCGGCCATGTTCGGCGCCCACATGCCGATGCGCTCGCCCGGCTCGAGGCCGAGCGCGAGCAAACCCGCCGCCATGGCATCGGCCCTTGCCTTGAGCTCGGCCCAGCGCCAGCGCAGATCCTGATGGCGCACCACCAGGGCCTCGCCATCCGGCCAGCGGGCCGCGGCTTCGTCCAGCAGGGTGCCGACTGTCAGGCCCAGGAGGGGCACATCGCTGGCGCCGTGAACATAGCTGAGCATGGTTTGTGGCTCCCGGCAGCAAAGATGTCGCCCCGCGGCGAATACCGCCTTAAAGTACATCAAACGGCATCGCCAACAGACATGGGAGGACAGCATGGCCGATTTCTCGGTACTCGCGACCAATCACACCAGCTTCACGGTTTCCGATCTTGACCGCTCGGTGGCTTTTTTCACCGAGGCGCTCGGCTTCGACCTGGTACACCGCGGCGATCGTGACCCGGCCATGATCGAGAAGGTCGTCGGTGTGGCCGGCGCGAATATCGAGGTCGCCTATATTCAAGGCCCCGGCCACCGCCTCGAGCTGATCCAATATAATGGCCCCGCCGACCGCGGACGGGTCGAGTGCCGCCCCTGCGATACCGGTTTCGCCCACGTCGCCTACGACGTCGACGATATCGATGCCGCGCTGGCCGCCTCCGAGCCCTTCGGCTTCAAGCCCCTGAACCCGCCCCTCGACCTGCACCACGGCCCCAACGCCGGCGGCCGCGTGGTCTACACCCGCGATGGCGACGGGGTGACGGTGGAATATATCCAGCCGCCGAAGCGCTAGTGCTGGGGATAGAGCAGCCCTTTCCCGAACGGCCGATCATGGTCGGGATAGGCATGGATATCGTTCCTGTTCGGAGCTGAATGGCGCAGCGGCTAGCTGTTTAGTCCCGGGGAGTGATGGCGGGCCAGAGCGGGAAGGCTTGCCAACCCGAGCAAGATGCACAAGCGTCAGGCTACTTGTTCTTGAACTTGAAGCCGTGCAGCTCGCCGGTCTCGACGTTTCGCCAGTAATGGACCGTGGCCTTGCCCTGGGGCGTCCGATAGATGGCTTCCATCTTGTGCCAGCGCGCCCGCGGGTAAAGCGGGTCGCCGACTGGCGCCATGCGATGAAGAATTATCCCCAGCGGCCGCCCTTCCGCCTGCATGGCAAGGGCCAGGGCCGCTTCCTCGATCTCGTTCTTGGGAAGGGTTCGAATGGCCCTGTCGCTGCCCCGGAAAGCCTCCACCTTGCCGGCGAACAGAAGCCGGTAATCCGTATGGCTCAGGCCATTCAGGCGCGCATCGGGAAAATAGTTGCCGCCCTCGGCATTCCGGCGCACATCGTTGGCGATCTCATAGGCGCGTCCCGCGAGCTGTCGGTAACGAATGCCGTCTCCCGGCCCAAGCGAGGCCATGCCGTCATCACGCATTATCTTCAACATTGCCTCGTCAGCCTCGCCGAACGGCGGCTGCGCCTGGATCGCGCGCAGCTTCTTCGGATCGGCCCTTGCCAGCTTGACCAGATCATCGACGATATCCCCGCCCGGCATCGGAAGGTCGCCCGGTTCCAGTCGCGGGCCACGCGCGAGCTCGATCAGATGAAGCAAGCGCGCATAGCCTTGGCTGGAAGTCCCGCCGGCCTTGAACAGCGTGACGGCATCGAGCTTGTGCGTCGTCAGGATCGCCACGAACTCCCAGATCAGCCTGGGATTGTCCAATGCCGCCTTCTTGAACTGAGGCGAGCGGAGGATCGGGTCGGCGGCGCGCAGGGCAGGGCCGGCGTGGTCGGCCAGCGTGGCAAGCAGTGCCGCCGCCGCTGAGATATTGGCGTCAGCGGGTTGCGACTTCTCGAAGGCGTGGAGAAATTCGAGAACGTTCTCCACAGCCGTATCGCTGACGCGCTCGCCGAGCCGCACGGTGGCGTCGGCCAGGGCCGGGATGTCTTTGCCCAATCCCCGCGCCACGAGGAGATTAGACAGCGCTGTGAGCTCGTTAAGGGAGAAATTGGCCTCGTCTATCAGCTTGCCCATCGCGTCGGGCCGTAGCCGGCCAAGCGTGATCAGACAGGTCTCGGGATTGCAGGCATCAAGAGCATCGGCAAGCTTGTCCATCCGCGCCCGCACCAGGCTCACGCCGCCGGAGAGCGCACTGTTCTCTACCAGCTCGACGATCGGCTTGGTGCGATGGACCTCCCGGATCAAGGCGAACAGCGCGCCCGCGTTCTTGGGATCCTTCAGCGCCGCGAAGGCAGCGTCGGCGAGCGGCCCCAGATGTTCCGCCAGTGCGATGACGATCTTGCGGCCACGATAGAGCCGCTTGGTCATCTTGACGGTGGCCTTGCCGGAGGCGACGAAGGCGTTGAGGGCGACGCCGGCGGGGTTGAAATCGCCGGCATCGGCAAGCAGGCCGATGCCGGCCAAGGCGACACCGATCTTGTCGAGCGGCTCCAATGTCTTGCCGCTGGCCCATTGGTAGAAATAGATGGCCAGATCACGCCCGTCGCCAACAATTGGAATTACGCCCAACGCAACCTCGGCCTTGAAGATGTCGATGCTGCTGACCTCACCCAGGAAAAGCCACTTGGTCAGATCGCGCAGGGGCTCGGGCGCGGCGCGAAAGGAGCCGGGCTCGATCAGGCGAAAGTCGCTGCGCTCGGCATAGCGTTCGCCATCGATCTCGACATGCACCGATAGCCTGCTGTCGATCTCGCCCAGACCGGAGAGGTCGGTGGGAGCGAGGAAGCTCTCGCCGTACTCTTTGAGTTGCGCCTGCAGGGCGTCCAGCTCGGTCTCGAGCTCACCGGTGTAGGACTGCACGCCGGGCACGTAGTAGAAACCGTGAATGCCGAGCGGAGCGGCGGTCGTGGCAGGGCCGAAGGGGCTGTAGGTCACGGCGGCGCGGTAGCGAAATGTCGGCGTGCCGTCGGGCGAGCTCAGGATCAGCGGCGGTATGCGGCTCTCGCCATTGTCCGTTACCGTGGTGACGACCTTGCGCGCACGCTCGCCCACGACGGGAACGGGATTGCCGTATCGGTCGCGGACATCGAACAGCACCAGCAGTGCCTGCCCGCCCCGCAATCGCGCATGCCTGTCGCCGGCATAGCCCGCCAGGAACACCGGAATATCGACCAGCTTGTCGCCCCAGAAAGAGCGATAGGGAACGCCTTCGACGATGCCGAGGAAACGGACAGGATGGAATCCCTTGTCCGCCAAGGCTTCGACCAGCGCGTCGCGCAGGGGCGAGTTGTCGAAGCCGAGCTTCGTCGCGTAGGTCGCCATGTTATCGGCATAGTCCAGCAAGTCCTCGAGGTATTCGAAGTCGAAATTATTGGAGACCGCATTGCCGCCCTCATCGGCGCCATGGAAGCGGCTGCGGATCTCCTCGACGCTCAGCTGGCGGATTTCGTGCGGCCTGCCGGGACCGATCACATAGGTCGCAGAGCTGCCCGTGGCACCCTCGAAGCCGGGAATGGAGGCTTGCAGCGAGAACCGGTCCGCCGCGATCGGGTTCAAAGTACCGGGATCCTGGTGCCCGGAGCGCGCCGGCATGCGGAACCACGCCCGACTGGCGCCCTCTTCCAGCGGCAGGTCCAGGTTTTCGGCCGGATCGCTACCCGGAACGAAGAATCCCCAGCGGCGCGGCGCTGTCTCGGCAAGGGTTTCAACAGTCGCCTCCCAGTGCACGTCGATGCAACAGGCGAGCGGCCTGGGCGCGTCGAGTGAATCAAATATCGTGACAGCCGCACCGGCGGCAATGTGCCCGATATCCGCCGCTATCTCGTTGTCGTCATACCAGGCCGCGGCATCGCCGGTCGGCTTCGCCGGCACCTCGACCGCCAGCGTCAGCCCCGCCACCACGACCGTTGTTGTCGTCGCGCCGGCATAGAGTCGGTCTTCGGCATCGCGGATCTCGACGCTGATGGCAAACGGCGCCAGCCTTGCCCAGTCGACCGTGGCATTCTCCTGCTGCCGCCAGCGCACCTGCCAGCCTTGCGGCAGAGCTTCGAGGGGCACGACCGCATCATGGACCAGGGTGCCGCCGGCGCCTTTGCCGCGAATGACGAGCCTCGCCGATGCGGGCGCCGCCGCAGCCGCAGGCCATGCGATGTCCAGCGCCAGATCCTCATGTCCCGGCGCGAAGTGCGCTGGCGCCGTCAGCACGATTTCGCCTGGCGGCTCGTCCGTGGCCGTGTCGGCCGCCGGCGCCTCGCAGCCCGGGCGCCGGGTCACGCCGGCGTGGCTCGGCTCGCTGTTGCAATAGCCCCACTTCACTTCGCCGCTGGTCAGGGTCTCGTCGAACACGACGTTGTCCCGCCCCCAGTGATAGCTCCCGTCCACCGGCGTTTCGCAGCGCTCGCTGGAGTCGTCCTCGACCCAGACGCCGGTCATGCGCCGGTCGGAAAGCCGGCCGAAATAACGCCAGTTGTCGTGTCCCCTGCGCAATCCAAGCACGGTACCGTCCGACTGTACTGAAATCTCCGCGCCGCCTTCCGTATCGCCCCAACGCCCGGCAATGCTGGTGTAGCGCCAGCGCCCGCCGATACAGCCGCACACGCCATGAGCCGACACGATGTCCGGGGTAACGCCGGGCTCGCATTCCGCCGCACGCGAATTCAGCGCCTGTACGGCATCGATGTCTGCGCCCGGCCGCGTGCCGCTGCAAAAGCTCTTGAGATCGGTGATGCGAACGAAGCGGAAAGCCTCATCCTGGGCGGCGACGTCGCTGATGTCGAAGTCCGTCGTGTTGCTACCGACCGGCCCAAGCGCGCGCCAGGCGGCTCCGTCGATCGAGATTTCCACGGCGAAGGCCTCAGCATCGCCGGGTTCGTAAATGCGAAGGTCGGCGCCAGGCCCGTCCGCCAGATCGTTGTCGGAAAAGCGAACGATCAACTGGCCGCCACAGCCGAGCGTGGCGATCGCAGGATCGTCGTTCGAGCCTTCGAAGTCGGGCTCGCCAAGGGCGAAATCCGGCTGCGACAATCCTTCCGTCGAAGCTGGCTGACCCGGTTTCCAGACGACCCATTCATCGGCATAGGGGTCGGGTTCCCGGTCGCGTCGGACCGCGCTCCAGAGCCTGCGCCCCGGATACCGTATCTTGGCATCCTCCTGGTCGTGAAAATACCAGCCACGGATGATTTCCCCGTCCGCATCCATGACGAACTCGAAGGTTCCAAACAGGCGACTGGTGCCAGGGTCGGACTCCCAGGTGCCTTCGAGCCGATCCCCGGCAACCAGGCCCATAACCATACCGACGGCGCCTTCGCGCCAGTATCGCCCGGACGCACGATCACCCGTCTGAGTCAGCTCGAGTCGAAATTCCGGTGGATTTCCGTGGTCGGATAGCGCCCATTCCCCGCTCCAAGGCAGATCCGCCGGAAAGCACGGGGTGGCGACCGAAAGCGATCCGACGATCGCCCATACAAGTGCTGGCCACCAGCGTCCGACAGCATTCGCTTTGGCTGTGCTATCCCTGGCCATGCGCTACGATGATCCTGCTTCCCAAGAATCGAGCGGAGAAGATATAGATTAAGGCGCCGTCTGCTACCATGGAACCAATTTAAGAGTTTAACTCTTGCCTCGCTATCGCGACTTCGTAGGGGCGGTCAGTAGAGACCTGTGAGCTTAGGCGGGCGAATTCCAGGGGGAGCGAATGTAGCACTTTGGCTATGAATCCCGGTCATCGGTCGGCCAATTTTACGCCCGCTGCCAGCGCCTTATCGGATATTCCCGTAACGGGGCAGCGTCGTCGATCATGGCTTGCTGCGCGGGGCGCTCATCGTCAGCGATGATGGCGGCCGGTTCAACCTCGCCCGTCATGCCTTGTGCCGGGTCCACGCCGAGCGCCAGATCCACAAGCTGCTCGCCTGTCATGACCCTCGGCGCCAGGCCGCCGGGCGGATCAGGGCGCGGCTGTGGTCGCTCCACGTCGATCTCATCGCCCGGTGTCTTGCCGCTGTTACGAATAGAATCTGTAACTAATTGAAAAAAATGATAAAAATACGAAATAGTGGGTGACTGTCACCGGTCTAGAGCTGGGCCTGGTGGACCAGGGCGCGCAATTGCTGGCGCAGGGGATAGCTGCTCGAGGGGCGCAGCTGGGTGAGGAAGAGGACCGTCAGGTCGTCCACCGGATCGCGCCAGAAGGTGGTGCTCGCCATGCCGCCCCAGCCGTGGTCGCCGGCATTGCCCATGGTGCGCGCGCGTGCCGGGTCGAGCATCACCCAGAAGCCGAGGCCGAAGCCGATGCCGTCGAACGAGACCTCGTTGAACACCGGCTGGCCCATCGAGGCGAGATCGCCGGGCAGGTGGTTGCGCGTCATGAAGGAGACCGTGCGCGGGCCGAGCAGGCGCACGTCGCCGAGTGCGCCGCCGCCGCGCAGCATCTCGGTGAAGCGCCAATAGTCGCCCACCGTCGAGAGCAGGCCGCCGCCGCCCGAGAAGGTATCGACCTTGCCTGCGAGGTAGGCGCTGTCGGTGCCCGACTCGACGAGGCTCATGCCGCCGTCGCCATCGGGCGTATAGAGGCTGGCGAAGCGCGACGCCTTGGCCGCCGGCACGTCGAAGGCCGTGTCCTGCATGCCGAGGGGATCGAGAATGCGCTCGCGCAAAAAGCGGTCGAAGGGCTGACCCGAGAGGATCTCGACCAGCCGCCCGATGACATCGGTCGAGACACCGTAGCTCCAGCGCTCGCCCGGCGCGAAGGATAGCGGCATCTCGGCCAGCTGGGCGCACATGCTCTCGAGACCGCCGCTGGCCGGCGCGAAGTGCAGCTTGCGCGCTTCGTAGGCAGCCCCCAGCACGCCGCCGTTGAAGCCATAGATGAAGCCCGAGGTATGGGTCAGCAGATGATGCAGGGTGGGCGGTGCGGGCGCAGGCAGCACTTGGTCGAGACGGGTCGCGCCCGGCGCCAGCATCTGCACGTCGCGGAAGGCCGGGATATAGGCGTCGAGCGGATCGTCGAGGCCGAAGCCGCCCTCCTCGTAGAGCATCATCAAGGCCACCGAGGTGATCGGCTTGGTCATGGAATAGAAGCGCAAGAGGGTGTCCTGGGTCCACGGCGCGCCACTGGCGACATCGCGCGCGCCGGCCTGGTCGAGATAGGCGATCTTGCCGCCGCGCGCCACCAGGGTCAGGGCGCCGGGCAGCCTGCCGGCATCGACATAGCGGCTCATCCAGGCGCGGATACGGCCCAAGCGGTCAGCATCGAAGCCCAGGGCTTCCGGTTCCCGAATGGCGTCAAGCATGCGTCCCTCTCGGCAGGCGGAACAGGAATGTCAAAGGAATAGCCGCCAGGGCAACGATTGTCATCAGCTTGAAATCGTTGAGATAGGCCATGGTAGCGGCCTGGCGCGTCACCTCGGCATTGAGCGCGGCGCGCCCGGTGGCGCTGTCGAGCGACCAGGCCTCGGGCAGATAGGGCGCCTGGGTCATCAGCGTGTACGGCGTGATGCCGCCGACGATCTCGGCATGGTTGATCTGGGTGTAGTGGGTCACCAGCGCGACCACGATGCTGACCGAGACGCTGGCGCCGACATTGCGCGCCAGGTTGAAGACGCCCGCCGCCTCGGTGCGGAAATGCTCCGGCAGGGTGGTAAAGGTGGTGACATTGAGCGCGACGTAATAGCTGCCGAGGCCGATGCCCTGCACCACGCCGGTCCAGAGCAGGGTCCACATGTCGACCTCCGCGTTGAAGCTGGTCATCTCCCAGGCCGAGACGGCGATCAGCAGCAGCGACACGATGAGGATGAGCCGCGCATCGACCCGGTGACTGAGCCGGCCGACCAGGAACATGCCCAGCATGGCGCCGGCGCCGCGCGGCGCCAGCACATGGCCGACCGTGATCACCGGATAGCCCATCACGACTTGCAGGAAGGTCGGCAGCAGCGCCAGGGCCGGCAGCAGCAGCGCGCCGAAGACGAAGATCTGCATGATGCCGGCAACGAAATTGCGGTCGGCGAAGATATGCGGATCGAGGAACGGTTTTCGCGACGTGGTCAGGCTGTGCGCCATGAACATGTAGGCCGCCATGGCCGCGACGGTCGCCTCGATGACGATCTCGATCGAGTCGAACCAGTCCTTGAGCTCGCCGCGGTCGAGCATCAACTGGAAGCAGCCGACGGCCAGCCCGAGCAGGGTGAAGCCGAACCAGTCCAGGCGATGCTCGCGGTCGCGCGTGGTCTCGCTGACGAACAGCAGAATGCCCACCAGCGCCAGAATGCCGAAGGGCAGATTGACGAAGAACACCCAGCGCCAGGAATAATACTCGGTCAGATAGCCGCCGAGCGTCGGCCCGAGAATGGGCCCGATCATGACACCGATGCCCCAGATGGCCATGGCCTGGCCGTGCTGCTTGCGGGGATAGTTGTCGAGCATCAGGGCTTGCGACAGGGGCACCAGAAAGGCGCCGAAGCCGCCCTGCAGGATGCGGTAGATGACGATCTCCTGCAGCGAATCCGCGATGCCGCAGAGCATCGAGGCGATGGTGAAGCCGCTCACCGCCACCACCAGCAGCCGCTTGCGCCCGTAACGCCTGGCAAGGAATCCGGTCGGCGGCATCATGATGGCGGAGGTGACGATGTAGGACGTGAGCACCCAGGCGATCTGGTCCTGGGTGGTCGAAAGCGAGCCCTGCATGTTGGGCAGCGCGACATTGGCGATCGTCATGTCGAGCGCCTGCATGATCGTCGCCACCATCACCGAGACGGTGATGAAGCGGCGGCGCCAGCCGCTTGCCGGGACGAACGTCGCGTTCGCCGCAATATCGGTCATGGGTTATTCGAGGCCGAGCTCTTCGAGGCTCGGCAGCCTGGCCAGAACCTGCAACACGATCTCAGGCATCGGCCGCTCATGGCCGGTATCGATGCTGACCAGCAGGCTCATGCCGACGCGCAGGGGCGGATCGGCGGGGTCGCGGTCGATGCGCAGGCGCACCGGCACCCGCTGCACCACCTTGACCCAGTTGCCGGTGGCGTTCTGTGACGGCAGCACCGCGAACTCGGCGCCCGTGGCCGGGCTGAAACTCGCCACGCGCGCCTGCCATTCGTGATCGGGATAGGCGTCGACGCGCACGCTGGCGAGCTGTCCGACGCGGACATGGGTCAGCTGACCTTCCTTGAGATTGGCTTCGAGCCAGAGATCGGCCGTCTCGACCAGGCTGATCACGGGCCGGCCGGGATCGACGATGGTGCCGGGGCGCAGGTCGACACGGCCGATGATGCCGTCGGCGGGCGCCCGGATCACGGTGTCGTTGAGATCGAGAATATCCTGGTCGCGCTTGGTGCGCGCGGCAATGAAGCGGGCGAAGCTTTCGTCGGGCGTATCCGGATTGCCGCCAAGCCGGGCCGATATCTCGCCCAGCTCGCGCTCTTTCACGGTCACCGATTGCAAGGCGAAATCCAAGGCATGGCGCGCCTCGTCGACCTTGGC
>CAZVDW010000003.1:0-24146 GCA_964625645.1 uncultured Rhodospirillaceae bacterium | reverse complement strand
ACGTCAACCATGTCGGCTATGTCGACGCCGTGGCCCTGTTCAAGGACGGCCATGTCGACGCCTACACCGTGTTCACCACCGTGCCGGCCGGCGCGGTGATGGATGCGGCCTCGGCCCGCGACGTGCGCGTGCTCGACTACGACGACGAGGCGCTGGCCGCCCTGCAGGTCTTCAACCCGCAATATGTCCGCCACGAGATCGCCGCCGGCACCTATCCCGAGCAGGACGAGCCGGTCCTCACTTTCGGCACCTGGACCCAGGTCATCGTCAATGCGGCAGTGCCGGACGATGCCGCCTATGCCATCGTCAAGGCGCTGGCGGAGAACCTTGTCGGCATCGCCGCCGTGGTCTCGGCCATGGACGGCGCGACGCTCGAGATGCTGGCGACACCGGTCGGCGTGCCGCTGCATCCCGGCGCCGAGCGCTTCTATCGCGAGATGGGAGTTCTCGACTGAGCGATACCACCGCAGAACGGCGCTGGCTGAGCCTGGCGACGCTGGTCACCGCGCTGGCGGTGACCATGGCCGTCTTCCATCTCGGCGTGGCCCTGACCGGGCCGCCCGAGGAGCTGGTGTTCCGGCCGCTGCATCTTGCCTTCGCGATGACGCTGATCTTCCTCGTCCGCCCGCTCGGCAAAGGCTGGCTGCGGAGTCTGGTCCTCGACGGCGTGCCGCTGGCGCTTTCGCTCACCTGCCTCGGCTACATCCTCTTCAATCAGGATTACCTGACCAACGTCCGCATTCAATATGTCGACCCGCCGACGGCGACCGAGATGTGGCTCGGCTGCGCTTTGGTCGTCCTCGTGCTGGAGGCCTCGCGGCGGGTGATCGGGCTGGCGCTACCGATCACGGCCTCGGTCTTTCTCGGCTATACCCTACTCGGCCCCTGGCTGCCCTTCGGCCTGGAGCATGACGGTTATCTCCTGGCGGAGGTGGTCGAGGAGCTTTACCTGACCACCAACGGCATTTTCGGCATTCCGACCAGCGTCTCCGCCAAATATGTCGTGCTGTTCGTGCTTTTCGGCGCCTTTCTCGAACGCGTCGGCACCGGCCATCTGTTCATGTCCTTCGCCATGGCCTTGACCGGCCACACGCCGGGCGGGCCGGCCAAGGTGGCTTGCCTGACCAGCGGCCTGTTCGGCACGGTCTCGGGCAGCGCTGTCGCCAACGTCATGACCACGGGCGTGCTGACCATTCCGCTGATGAAGCGCATCGGCTACCGCCCCGCCTTTGCCGGCGCGGTCGAGGCCGTGGCCTCGACGGGCGGCCAGATCATGCCGCCGATCATGGGCGCCGCCGCCTTCGTCATGGCCGAGTTCCTCGGCGTCAGCTTTCTCGAAGTGGCGAGCTATGCGCTGGTGCCTGCCGTGCTGTTCTACGTCGCCCTGTTCATGGCCGTGCATTTCGAAGCCAAGCGCACAGGCATGCGCGGCCTGCCCCGCGAGGAGCTGCCGGTGCTGCGCGAGGTGGTGGCCAGCTACGGCCATCTGTTCCTGCCCATGGTGGTGATCATCGGCGTGCTCATGAGCGGCCGCAGCGCGCCCTATGCGGCGCTTTGCGGCATCGCCTCGATCATCCCGGTGGCGCTGTTGCGCGCCACCACGCGCAAGACCGTCAGCCCGACCATGATCATCGACGCGCTCGACACGGGCGCGCGCAACTGCCTCGCCGTGGCGGCGGCCTGCGCCTGCGCCGGCATCGTCATCGGCATCATCAGCCTGACCGGTCTCGGGCTCGATTTCACCCAGCTCGTGGTCGACGCCGCCCGGAACAACCTCTGGCCCGCCCTGGTGCTGACCATGCTGGCGGGCATCGTGCTCGGCATGGGCCTGCCGACGACACCCGCCTACATCATGCAGGTGGCACTGCTGGTGCCGGCGCTGGTGGGCCTCGGCGTCTACAAGCCCGCCGCCCACATGTTCGTCTTCTATTTCGCCATTCTGTCGTCGATCACGCCGCCGGTGGCGATGGCGGTGTTCGCCGCCAACAGCGTCAGCGGCGCCAAGCTGATGCCGTCAGGCCTGGCCGCGGTCAAGCTCGGCGCGACGGGATACCTGGTGCCCTATATGTTTGTCTTCGCCCCGGCCCTGCTGCTGGTCGGCGATAGCGGCGAGATCATCGTTGCGGTGCTGACCGGCCTGGTCGGCGTCACCTGCCTCGCGGGCTCGCTGCACGGCTACTTCCTGCGCCCGGCGCCATGGTGGCAGCGCCTGGTCTTGGCCGCGACGGCGATCCTGCTGTTGTTGCCCGACCTGCTCGCCTCGGCCATCGGCGTGGCCTGCCTGGCGGCTATTGTGGCGCTGCAGCTGAGCCCGTGGCGCCGGCCTGCCCCAGACGCGCCCTGAGCACTTCGGGCAGCGCCGCAAGCACATCCGGCGGCAAGGCCGCGCCTGCCGCCACCTGGTTCCACAAGCGCAGCGCCCAGGCCTTGGCCTGCCAGCAGGGATCGGACATACCCTTGATCGCCAGCTGGCGCAGCGGCGCCGCCAGCGCAGCCTCGCCGGCCGCCCCGAGGCGTGCCAGCGACATCGCCGCGGCGCGGGTCGAGCAGACCGGATTGACTACCGCCGCCTGGGCCACGGCGAGCGAGGTCCGCGCATCCGGAGGCGCGCCCCGCAACAGGGCCACCGCCAGCCCGGCCTGCCCAGTGCCGCTGCTCGCCGCATTCGTGACGACCTGCAAGACGGCAGCGGTCTCGGCCGCCCCGGAATAGCGCAGGTAGCAGCGCAGCAAGGTCTGCAGATTGGCGGTCAAGGCAGCCTCGGTCGGCGGCACGGCCGCCATCAGGGCCGGCAGGCTGGCGGGCAGGGTCGCCCATAGCCGGGCGTAATAGGCCAGGCCGAGACCGTCGGCACTGCCGAACATCGGCGCGGCACGCGCCAGCCAATCGCCGACCGGATCGCCGGGCTGGTAGATGTGCGGGTCCCTGCCGGCAGCCGGACAGTCGTGGCGCGGGCTCGGCGGCAGCTCCCGGGCGCGATCGGCCAGCGGCCCGCCCAGCCCCCGCGCGGCATCGGCCAGCGGCTCGCCGTCGAGCTGGTAGCTGGCGCCGCCGTCGCCATCGATCAGGAAGGACAGCCCGGGCAGGCCCCTGGCCGGCACCGAGCGCCCCCAACCCTCGCCAATTCCGGCGAGTGCGTAACTGTCGCCGCCGCCGGCGTCCTCGAGCAGGCCGAAGCCATTGCTCGTGCTCGCTCCTTGCGCCAGGGTGGCGGCCTGGTAGCGGTCGCCGGCGCCGCCCTCGTCCCGCAACACCCCGACAGCGAGGTCGAGGCCCATGCCCTGGCCGACGCCGACGCTCATGGCATAGCCGTCGGCGCCGCCGCCATCGGCGAGCACACCGATGCCGCCATGGGCGCCCATGCCCTGGCCATAGCGGCTGCCCTGATAGCGGTCGTCGCCGCCGTGGTCGTCGAGGGCGCCGAAGCCGAAATAATAGCCCGCGCCTTGGGCGAACATGGGCGCGCGATAGACGTCGTTGCCGCCGCCGTCACGCAACAGGCCGACGCCGCCGGCCAGCGTGCCGCGCCAACCGATGCCGACGCCCTGGGCATAGCCGAGCAAGCCGCCACTGCGGGCGAAGGGGTCGGCGGGGCCGTCCTCGGCGCCGTAGTCGTCGTCGCCAGCGGCGTCGAGAAGCGCGCCGAAACCGAGCGGCCCGCCGAAGCCCTGCCCGCGCCAGCCGATGCGATAGCGGTCGTTGCCGGCATCGTCCATCAGCACGGCAAAACCGGCGATGGCCGCGCCTTGCGCGAAAGCGGCCGCCTTGTAGCTGTCGTCGCCGCCGACGTCGTGCAGCAGGGCGATACCGCCGATGGCCGCGGCAATACCGGGCGTCGGCGCCTGATAGAGGTCACTGCCCTGCAAATCGATGGTGATCACCACGTCCAGGACCGCCGCCGAGCCGCCGCGATAATTGTCGTCACCCGCAAGATCGATGATGAATGCCGTGCCCGCCGCGGTGAGCGCAGTCATGTCATATTCGTCATTGCCGCCGGCATCGACGATGATGGCCCCCGTCTCGTGGGCATCGTTGCCGCGCCCGGCAAGCACCACCAGACCCATGGGAGACTCGATCACGAGGCTTGCCGGCAACAGCGCCAACTGCCGTGCCAGCTCGCCATCGGCGAAGCGCGCCGCCACGCCCTCGTCGAGGCCGAGCACGGCCGCCGCCGCGCCATCCAATGCGGCGGCATCGACGCCCCGTGCCAGACGCAGGAGCTCGGCGGCGGGCCGGCCGGTCGATTCGACGCCCGCCAGCAGCGCGCCACGGTCGCAGCAGTCCTCGGGCAGGGCGGCCCAGAGGCGGCCACGGACGGCGGCATGGGCGGTGACGAGATAGGAGACGAAATCGGCAATGGCGGGCGGCAGGTCCGCGGGCGGCGACCAGTCCAATGCCGCCACCACCGCGAGCGGCGCCGGCAGGCCGATGCCGCGGGCGACGTCGGCGCTGCGCAGGGGCTGCGCCAGCAGGCGCTGGGCGCCCGGCCCCATGCCCCACGGCAGGGCCACGCCTTGATAGCTGATCAGGTTGTCGATCATGGCCAGCGCGTCACGGCCATGCCCGCGCGCAACCAGGGCCCGCTCGACGGGATGGCCGAGCGGCGCCTGCACGACAGCACCTTCACCCACAGGCGTATCGGTGTCTGCGCAAGCCGCCAGCAGAATGACGAGGACGACAGAGGCCAGCCCGGCAAGACGGCTCATCAGCGATCCTTCAAGTAGCAGAACCAATAGGTGGCGGCGACGAAACCCGCGCCGCCGATGATATTGCCGATGGTGACGGGGATCAGATTGGCGATTGTCGGCGCCAGCACCGGCGCGTCGGCCAGGAACAGCCCGAGCGGTATCAGGAACATGTTCGCCACCGAATGCTCGAAGCCGAGCGCGACGAAGCCGGCGATGGGAAAGACGATGGCCAGCACCTTGCCGCTCACCCGGCGCGCGGCATAGCTGAGCCAGACCGCAAGGCAGACCAGGGTGTTGCAGAGAATGCCGCGGATCAGCGCTTCGAGCGGCGACAGGCCCGCCTTGCCCTTGGCGACAGCCATGGCGGTCTCGGCCATGGCGCCGTCGAGAATACCCGAGCCAAGCGCCGCCACCACCATGATCAGCGACCCCACCAGGTTCGCCGCATAGACCACCGCCCAATTGCGCAACATCGCCAGCATGGGGATCTGGCCATGGGCGTAGGCGAGCACGATGAGGTTGTTGCCGGTAAACAGCTCCGCGCCCGCCACCACGACCAGGATCAGGCCAAGCGAGAAGGCGACGCCGCCGAGCAGGCGCGTCGGGCCGTAACCCAGCGTGCTGTCGGTTACGGTGAGCAAATAGAACAACGCGCCGAAAGCGATGAAGGCGCCGGCCAAGGCGCCCAAGACGAAAAGCTGCGGCAGGGCCATGTTGGCTTTGGCCACGCCCGACTGCTCGGCCATGCGCGCCATATTGGCCGGCTTGTAGGCGTCCAGGTCGAAATGATCGTTGCCGTCCATGCCTTCTCCCCCAGGGGCCGGGCAATAGTGGGGGATGCGGCGGATTCTGCAAAGGCGGCGCCTTGACGGGGCTCGGACAGCCGCGAATGATGCGCGCCGGCCCAGCGGAACGCCAGGAAACGGGGGAAGAATGGATATCGCCGTCATCGGCGGCGGCAACGGCGCCTATGCCGCCGCTGCCGATCTTGCCGAGCAGGGACACCGAATCAGGCTGTGGCGCCGCGACACGGCGGCCCTGGCGCCGTTGCGCGCAGCCGGCGGCATCGAGCTGATCGATTACCGCGGCAAGCGCCAAATCCCCCTGGGCCTGATCACCGACGACCCTGGCGAAGCGGTAGCCGGCGCGGACCTGCTGGTGAGCCCATTGCCTGCCTTCGCGCAAGCCGATATCGCGCGAACCATCGCGCCGCACCTCGCCTCGGAACAGGTCATCTACCTGCCGCCAGGAAGCTTCGGCTGCTATGCCATGGCACGCGAGATCGCGGCTGCCGGAGGGCCCGGCGAGATCGCCATCGCCGAAGCGGGAACCCTACCCTGGCTGACGCGCAAGGCCGGGCCGGCCGCCGTCGCCATCACCACCCGGGCCACGCGCCTGCCGAGCGGCGTCTTTCCGGCCCGGCGCTCGGACGAGGCCTTTGCCGTTCTCGAGCAGGCCTTTCCCGCCATCGAGCGGCTCAAGGACGGGCTCGACGGTGCGCTGATGAACGCGGGGCCTATCATCCACCCGCCATTGATCCTGATGAATGCCGGGCCGATCGAGCATTTCGAGCATTGGGACATCCACGACGAAGGCACCCAGCCCGCCATCCGCCGCGTCACCGATGCGCTCGACGAGGAACGCGTGGCGATCCGCGAAGCGCTTGGCTATGGCGATCCCCACTTTCGCCTGGCCGACCATTACGACGCAGCCCGCGAGGAGTGGATGTACGGCAATGCCGCCCACGAGCGCCTGGTCGATAGCGGCGACTGGCGCGAATCCCTCGACCTGACGCAGCATCGCTACATGCGCGAGGACGTCGCCTATGGCCTGGCCCTGCTGGTCTCGATCGGCCGCTGGGCGGATGTCGCGACGCCCGTCGCCGCCGGCCTGCTGGCCATCGCCTCGGCCGTGGTCGGCGAAGACTTTAGCGTCACAGGTCGCACTCTTAAATCTCTTGAACTTCAAAATCTTACACATGAAAACATGACACAACTTCTCAACAACGGGCTCACATGACCACCATCGCGGTGGTCGGCGCCGGGCGCATGGGCCGCGGCCTGGCCCATGTCTTTGCCTATGCCGGTCATGCGATCACCCTGATCGACAGCAAGCCGCGCTCGCCGGCAGAGCACGAGACCCTGCGGCGCGAGGCCTTCGCCGATGTCGAGCGCAGCCTCGCCGGCCTGGTCGATTACGGCGCCATGCCGGCCGCCAAGGTTTGCGATATCGTAAGCCGTATCGCCATCGTCACGGACGAAAGCGCGCTCGAGACGGCCGATGTCGTGTTCGAGGCGGTGCCCGAGACGCTGGACGCCAAGCGCCAGGCGCTGGCGCTGATCGGTCGAGTGGCGCAGCCCGAGGCCATCGTCGCCTCGGCCACGTCGAGCATGATGGTCGACGAGCTGGCGGCGATGATCGAGCGCCCGGCGCGCTTCCTCAACGCCCATTGGCTCAATCCGGCCCATCTCATCCCGCTGGTCGAGGTCAGCCCGGGCACGGAGACCGACGCCAGCGTCGTCGAATGCCTCGAAGGCCTGTTGAAGGATGTCGGCAAGGTGCCCGTGGTCTGCACCGCCTCGCCCGGCTTCATCGTGCCGCGGCTGCAGGCGCTGGCGATGAACGAAGCGGCGCGCCTGGTCGAGGAAGGCGTGGCCACGCCCGAGGCCATCGATACCGCGACGCGCTTCGGCCTCGGCTTCCGCTTTGCCGCCATGGGTGTGGTCGAGTTCATCGACTGGGGCGGTGGCGACACGCTCTACCGGGCCAGCGAATATTTGCGCGACCGCCTCGGCGCCGAACGCTACGCGCCGCCCGATACGGTGCGCGAGAACATGGAAAGCGGTGCCATCGGCGTCAAGACGGGCCGCGGCTTCCACGACTATGCGGGCCGTGACATGGACGCCTATCGGAAGCAGACGCTGGACCGCTTCCTGGCGCTCTTAATCCACTACGACTTGCTCAAGCCGCCTGTCTAGTCGATCGCCCGCCGGTAAAGGTGCCAGGAGGCGTGACCGAGGATCGGCAGCATCACGAACAACCCCAGCAGGCCCGTCAGCAGACAGGCGGCGATCAGCACCGCGATGGTGATGCACCAGGCGACCATGGCGCGGCGGTTGCGCACCACCACCTGGACGCTGGTGACCATGGCCGTGACGAAATCCACGTCGCGGTCGAAAAGCATGGGGAAAGACGTCACCGAGAACGAGAAGACCACCATCGAGATTATGGCACCGGCGGCATTGCCCAAGATGAGAAACAGGATGCCCATGGGCGTGGTCAGAATTTCGGTCAGCAATTCCGTCGCGCTCATCGAGCGAATGCCCAGGAAACCGAAGAACATAAGCGCCGCGATGTCCATCCAGATGAACAGCGAAAACCCGGTGACCAGGGCCATCCAGCCAAGCTCGCGCCCGGCGGCACGGCGCACGGCGCCGAAAACGCGTCCCCAGGTCGGCGCCTCGCCCTGCTCGAGGCAATGGCTGACGGCGTAGAAGCCCGTGGCCACGAAAGGCGCGACGATGGCGAACCCGGCGGCAAGGGGATAGACCAGAAACGGCAGCTCGAAATAGACCAGCAGCAGGATCAGAGCCCAGCCACCAAGGGCATAGATGCCGCCGAAGAACAGGCCGTAGAGCGGCGCGGCCCGAAAATCGCGCACGCCCGCGGCCAATACGTCGAGCAGGTCGTTGACCAGAACCTCGCGCACCTGCGGCGCGGCCGCCTTCTTGCTGGCTGCTGTCTCGCTCATACTCCCCCTCCCTAGGGACACTCGCGCTGACAAACTAGCGCTTCGGCCCTCAACGCACCAGTACCAGGGCTATGTCGGGGAAGGCCACCAGCAACAGCACCAGCGCCAGCGCGCAAGCCATGAAGGGGATGGCGGCGAGATAGATCTCCCGCATGCCCGTGCCCGGCGGCGCCACACCCTTCATGACGAAGAGCAGCAGCCCGAACGGCGGTGTGGTCAGGCTGATCTCGAGCCCCAGCAAAACGATCACCGCGAACCAGATGGGATCGAACCCGAGCTGCGTTGCCAGCGGGAAGAAGATCGGCACGGTCAACAGCATCATCGAGAGCTGGTCCATGAACATGCCGAGCACGAGCAGCGCGCCGAACATCGCCGCGAGCAGCAGCAAAGGCGTGACGTCCGCCGAGGTCGCCCAGGCGATGAGCCCGCGGCTGGCGCCTGAAAAGGCCAGTATCTGCGCAAAAGTGGCCGACATCATGATGATCAGGAAGGCCATCACCGTGACCCGCAGCGCACCGCGCAGGCTGGCCACCACAGCCTGCCAGGTCAGGCAACGCAAGGCCGCCGCCAATATCGCAACCCCGACCACGCCGAAGGCGGCCGCCTCCGAGGGCGTCGCCACGCCACCCAGAATGACGCCGATGACCAGCGCCACCACCAGGGCCATCGGCAGCATGTCGCGCGATACCACGGCAATCTTGCGCCCGAGCGGTACCGGCGCCACGTCGTAACCGGGCGCCGCGTCAGGGTCGAGGCGCAGGCGCAGCCAGATCAGGCCGACATACATCAGCGCCAGGATCAGGCCCGGAAGCAGGCCGGCGATCAGCACCTTGCCGACATCGAGCCTGGCGAGGCTGGCCAGCAGCACCGCCAGGCTGGAAGGCGGGATGATCATGGCCAGGCCGCCGGTGCCCAGGATCGGCCCGATAGCCATGGCGGGCTTGTAGCCGCGGCGGCTCATCTCCGGCACCATCAAAGAGCCCAGCATGGCGGTGTTGGCGATGCTCGAGCCCGACAGGGTGGCGAACATGGTGCCGCCGATCACGGTCATGTAGCTGAGCCGCCCGCGCACCCGCCCGAGGCACATGTCGAGCGAGTCGAACACCCGCATGGCGAGGCCCGTGTGGAAGAACAGCTCGCCCATGATCAGGAACAGCGGCACGGGAACCAGGGTGAACAGCGTCACCGACGAGATCGCATTGCCGATCAACTGGCCGAGCCCGCGCATATCGCCGAGGAAGACCCAGGCGCCCACGAGGTCCGCGATGAGGAAGGCGAAGGCGACCGGCACGCCGAGCGCCATCAGCCCGACTACCATGCCCAGCATCAAGGCAAGGGTCTCGACCCAGCCCATGTTCGCTCAGACCCGCCCCTCGGCGTCCGGCGCGTCGGCATAAAGAGAGTCCCGGCCCCACAGAAAGCGCAGGAACTCTCCCGCCATCATCGCAAAAGACAGCGGAAACGGCGCATAGAGCAGCCATTTCGGCATGTCGAACGAGCGCATGTCGAAATTGCCTCGGGCCAGATTGTCGAACATGGCATCGCCCGCGGCCCAGACCACGACAAGACAGCCAGCACAACAGACGAGGCAAACCAGCGCTTCCGCCAGTCGGCGCAGTCCCTCGGGCAGAACCATCACCACCACTTCCACATGGACGTGACCGTGATGGCGCAGCAACCACGGCGCGCCCAGCAGGGTCGCATACAGCAAGCCGTATTCGGTTAGCGATACGGTGTGGGCGGGCGGTTGCCACCCCGATGCGCGCAGCACGACATCGAACGTAATCAGCAACGCCGACAGCCCGAGTATCGCCGCCGCAACGGCCGCGAGCACCGTCAAGAAATCCTCATAGATGCGTCCGATCCCCACTCGCGCTCCCCCTCGAAATGGCGCTGCGGGCGAGTGTAGCGGCGCGCGACGCCATGGCAAGCGACCCGGCAACTCTTTCCGCCCACCGGGCAGGAATCAACGCCCCTGCCCCTCCCGTGATTCCTTTGTTCTAATAATTTTTTAACGTTTTCAGCGTCTTATCACGTTCGCTTGTGACGGCACGCAGGTTGCAACGGCAGCCCGTATTCGCATCGAAGCGAAAGGAGATCGTTATGGCTGGCGATAACTCAATCAATACAAACGTCGGCGCCATGGTGGCGCTACGGAACCTCAACATGACCAACGACGCCTTGGCCAAGACCCAGGATCGGGTCTCGACTGGCCTCAAGGTGATCGGCGCCAAGGACAACGCCTCCACCTTTGCCATCGCGCAGGGCATCCGCGGCAATTTGAAATCGATTGCCGCGGTCCAGCAAGGCTTGTCGAACGGTCGCGGCGTCGCCTCCGTCGCCTTGGCCGGCGCGACGGCCATCTCGAACATGCTGATCGAGATCCGCGCCAAGGTCATGGAAGGCATGAATCCCGGCAACTCGACAGAGCAACAGGCTATTCTCAACGCCGACTACTCCGAACTGGTGGGGCAGGTTCTGGTCTTCATCCAGAACGCCGAATACAACGGCCGCAACATGCTCAATTCGGGTGCCACGAACGTCAATGTCATCGCCGACATCGACGGCGGCGCGCTGACCTTGCGCGCCCAGGATTTCGAAGGCACCGTCTATAGCCAACTCAATGTCCAGACCCTTGCCAGCGTCACCGCGGCCTCGGCGGCGATGACCCAAATCAATACGGTCATGACCACGGTCAACACCGCGCTCGGCGCGCTCGGCGCGGATGCCCGCAAGCTCGACTTCCAGGACGACTTCCTGGCCACCATATCGGATGCGGTCGAGGAAGGCCTCGGCTCCCTCGTCGATGCCGACCTGGCACGGGAATCCGCCCGCCTGCAAGCCTTGCAGGTCAAGCAGCAGCTCGCCGTACAGACCCTCGGCATAGCCAACTCCTCGCCGCAGGTCTTGCTCGGCCTCTTCCAGTAGAGACCACCCCCCGCCAGCCTGGCTCGGCGGCGCGCCCTTGTGACGCGCCGCCGTTTCGCTATGGGGGCATTAAGATTGGCACGCGGTTTCGCCCGCTGTCGCGCTATATTGCCAAACATGGTTACGCACAGTCGCTCGTCACAGACGGCATCGCCGCCGCCCATGATCGAACGCCCCTCGCCCAATAACGACGCGCGCGCGCCGGGGCAGGGCATCGATATGCTGATCCTGCATTACACTGGCATGACCTCGACCGAGGCAGCCCTCGACCGCCTTTGCGATCCCGACGCCCGGGTCAGCGCCCATTACCTGATCGACGAGAGCGGAACCATTCACCGGCTGGTGCCGGACCAGCGCCGCGCCTGGCATGCCGGGGTCAGCTCCTGGGCGGGCGATACCGACATCAATGACCGCTCCATCGGCATAGAGCTCTCCAATCCGGGCCATGAATTCGGCTACACGCCGTTTCCGGAGGCCCAGATGGCAAGTTTGGAGATCCTGTCCCGGGATATCTGCGCACGCCACGGCATCGCCCCGCGCCGCGTTCTCGGTCATGCCGATGTCGCGCCGTCGCGCAAGCAGGACCCGGGGGAATTTTTCGATTGGCGCCGGCTCGCGGCGGCGGGAATCGGGCTTTGGCCGCAAACCCAGATCTCGGTTCCAGCGGCGGCGGCGCTCGGCCCCGGGGACAGCGGGCAAAGGGTGCTCGAGGCTCAGGCGACCCTTGCGGCCTACGGTTACGGCATAAAGACCAGCGCTGAATACGACCAGCAGACGGTTGACGTCGTCATAGCCTTCCAGCGGCATTTTCGCCCGCAAGTGGTCGACGGCGCCTTCGACCAGAAGACCGAAGCGGCCTTGCGCAATCTGGTACGCATGGTTACTTGACCGGATCGCGCCACGAAATCATTCGGAGTTTCGCCATGTCGGAGGAAACGGCCGCCGGGTCCGGCCTGACCGAAGCGCCCTCGCCCGGAGGCGATGGCGCGCCGCGGTGCTGCGCATGAAGGGCATCCTGGAGGAATACGACATCGCCTTTCCGGCGATCCCCGAGATCGGCATCGACGGCGAGACCGTCGCCTTCGATCCGGCGGATATCATACCCGTATTCTGAAACACCCGGCACGGTGGGGCAATGAGCGAGATACGGCAGTGGCTGGACGGTCTGGGTCTTGGTCAGTTCGCCGAGGGCCTAGCCGCCGATGTCGACTGACGGCCACAAGGAGCGGCATTGGCTGCGCCTGCGGACGCGCCGCGAGGCCTTGCCGTTTCTGGTCATCGTCGTGCTCACGGCGCTGTTCAGCTTCGGCGCTCCACGGGTCCTGCCCTTCCTCACCGTCTTCGAGAACTGGGCGGATGATCTGCGCACCGGCCTGTTGAGCGAGCCGCTGTCCCAGGACGGCAATATCGTGGTGCTGGCGATCACCGAGCAGACCCTGGCCTTGGATGCGCTGGCCGTGCGCTCGCCGATCGACCGCGATTGGCTTGCCAAGCAACTCCAGGCCGTGATCGATGCCGAAGCGCTGGCGGTGGGCATCGACATCCTGTTCGACCAGGCGACGGAGCCGGCGCGCGACGACCGGCTGCGCACGGTCCTGGCCGAGTCCGACATTCCCGTCGTCACCGCCTGGGCCAGCGGCAAGCATGGCCTGTCTCCGGCCCAGACCGAGTATCTCGGTGCCTTTACCGCGAACAACCCTCAGGGCTCGATCGTCCTCCGCCTCGACCCCCATGACGGCATCGCCCGCCACGTCGCCGGCGGCAACGATGAGGGCGTTCCCGCCTTTTCCCGAAGGCTCGCCGCCGCCGCCGGCATAGCTGGCGACAAAGACGACTTCCGCATCGCCTATCGCCGCAAGCCCGGCGACGGCAAGCCCGCCATCCCGGTCTATCCGGCCGAAGTCGCGGCCATGATGCCGGCCCAATGGTTTGCCGGCAAGATCATCCTCATCGGCGCCGACCTGCCCAACAGCGACCGCTATCCGACCCCGCTCGCCGTGCTCTATGGCGCCGAGGAAGGCAAGCTTCCGGGCGTGCTCATCCATGCCCATGCGGTCTCGCAACTGCTGGACGAACGCGACGTGCTCAAGGCCGGCAAGTTCCTCGAAGCGGCTCTGGTCGTGGCGATGGCGCTGTTCGGCGCCATATCGGTGCTCGTCAACGCACCGCTGGCGGCCCAGCTCGCCATCAACCTGATCGGCCTGATCCTGCTAGGCGGCGGCGGCGCCTGGGCCTTCGATGCCTACGGCGTGCTGTTGCCGGTCGCGGGGCCGACATTGGCGCTGATGCTTTCGGCGGGCTTCTGCGGCGGCCAGGCCAATCGCGCCAACCATCGGCAGAAGGCATTCATCCAGGGCGCCTTCAGCCGCTATGTCGATAGTGAGGTGGTGGACCACCTGATCGAGCATCCGGAGCTGCTCGAGGTCGGCGGCCGGCGCCGCGAGCTGACCTTCCTGTTCACCGATATCGCCGGCTTCACCGGTCTTGCCGAGGGCATGGAATCGGGCAAGCTGGTGAAGATGCTCAACGCCTATCTCGACGGCATGTCGAAGATCGTCGGCGCCCATGGCGGCACCCTCGACAAATATGTCGGCGATGCCGTCGTGGCCTTCTTCGGCGCGCCCCAGGAGCAGTCCGACCACGCCGTGCGCGCCGTCGCCTGCGCGCTCGAGCTCGACGATTTCGTCGAAAGCTTCCGCGCCGCGCGGCACAAGGAAGGCATCGCGCTCGGCATCACGCGCATCGGCGTGCACAGCGGCCATGCGACGGTCGGCAATATCGGCGGCCAGGCGCGCTTCGACTACACCGTCATCGGTGATGCCGTGAATACCGCCGCGAGACTGGAATCGGTCAACAAGCATCTCGGCGGGCGCCTCTGCATCAGCCAGGAGACGGCATCCCATTGCCCCGATATTCGCTTCCGTCCCGTCGGCACGCTGGTGCTCAAGGGCAAGGAGGAGGGCCTGGCGGTCGTCGAGCCGGTCGCGCACGAGCATGACGAAGCCGCTTACGCCGCCTATTGCGAGGCTTTCGACAGCCTGCGCGACGGCGAGGCAACGGCACAGGCGCGCTTCGAGAAGATCCTCAGCGAGCGCCCGGACGACGCCTTGGCCGCCTTCCATCTCGAGCGGCTGCGCAATGGCGAGGACGGCGTGCGGGTGCGCATGACGGAGAAATGACGTGCTATGATGGCACCACGCACAAGGAGCCGCATCGTGTTACGAAAACCGCTCGTCATCGCCACCCTCGTTCTCTTCTCGTCGCCCGCCCTGGCCGCCAGCGAGTATCTGGTCATCAATGCCGTCGGCAGCGAACCGGCCACGGGATCGCTGATCACCGGGCAGACACAGCTTGCGGTGCCGGCTGGCGGGCTGCTCGTGCTGCTGTCCCCCGACGGCACCACCGTTACCGTCGAGGGCCCGCATGACGGGCCGGTTCCCGCCGCTAGCGGCGGCGGCAATGACGACGCGGGCGTGGTCGGCGTGTTGTCCTCGCTCTGGGAGGAGCAGGAAGGCGACGAGGTGCTCGGCTCGATCCGGGCCGGCGAGGCCACGGCGCCGGACAACCCCTGGCTGATCGACAGCAGCCGCCCCGGCGATCAGTGCGCGCCCGCGGCCGACCAGGTGGTGCTGTGGCGGCCCCAGGCGGAGACCCGCGAGCGCCTCTCCATCCGCGACGGTGCGGGTGCGCGAGCGCGCACCACCTGGCGGCGCGGCGAGGAGACCGTGGCCTGGCCCGAGGCCCTGCCGCCCGAGAGCGGCGGCGACTACAAGATCCGCCTGAGCGGCACCACGGCCACGCGCGACGTCACCCTGCACGTGCTGCCGGACGATATCGACGACGATATCCGCCGCGCGGTCTGGCTCGCCGAACAGGGCTGCCGCGAACAGGCCCGGCGGCTGCTGGGCAACCTGCGCTGAGCCAGTGCGCGCTTTCTTCGTCGCCGCCATCGTTCTGCTTTGCCAGGCAAGCTTCGTCCTGGCCCAGGATTCCGACGCCGCGCGAACAGCCGATGCCCTGATGGCCGAGGGGCGTTACGCGGACGCCCTGCCCCATGCCGAGGCGGCGCTTGCCGAGGCGGAAGCCGCGAACGGCCCGACGCACCCCGACGTCGCCACCGCCGCCAATCGCCTGGCGCATCTGCGAGAGCGAGCCGGCGATTACGCGGCGGCGGAAGCGCTCTACAAGCGTGCCCTGGTTATCAGCAACCGCACCAGCGGCTGGCAAAGCGCCGCGGCCGCCTCGGTGCAAGCCAACCTGGCAACGCTCTATCGCCGCATGGGCCGCCTCGACCAGGCCGAGACGCTGTACCGCCAAGCGCTTGAGGTCGCCGTTGCCGTACACGGTGCGGCGCATGCGGAAGTGGCGACCATCATCAACAATCTCGCCGTACTCTATCGCCTCGACGGGGCCTACCGCAATGCCGAGCAGGCCTATCTCAAGGCGGCGCAAATTCTTACCCGCATCCGTCCCGCCGATCACCCGGACATCGCCGTGGCGCTGAACAATCTCGGCAGCTTCTATCACGAGACGGGGCGTTTCGAGCAGGCCGAGCGCTTTCACCGCCGCTCCCTGGCGATCAAGGAAGCGGCTTATGGCGGCGACCATCCGTCGATCGCCACCGGACTGGTCAATCTCGCCATGGTCTATCAGGCCCAGGCCAGCTTCGACGATGCCGAGGCCCTGATGCTGCGCGCCCTGGAAATTCGCGAGGCTCGCTTCGGCGAGGCGCATCCCCAGGTCGCCGCCACGCTCGATGCGCTGGGCGTGCACTATTTCGCCCGCGGCTGGTTCGAGGATGCGGTCGAGCCGCTGGAGCGCGCCATTGCCGTGCGCGAAAGCATATTCGGGGCCGACAGCCTGGAGGCTGCGGACTCCCTCGGCAATCTCGCCGCCGTGCACTTGCGCCTCGGCGAGCACGCCGCCGCCGAGCCGCTGCAAATGCGGGCGCTTGCCGTGCAGCGCAAGGCCTATGGCCGCGATCACGTGATCGTCGGCACGGCCATGAACAACCTTGCCGAGACCCGCCGCGAGACCGGCGATCTGGACGCCGCCGAAGCCCTGCATGTCCAAGTTCTGGCCATCCGCCGCAACAGCCTTGGCGAGGACCACCCGAACATTGCCCATAGCTGGCTAAAGCTTGCCTTGGTGGCGGAGGACCGCGGCGATGTGGCGGCGGCGCTCGGCCATATTCGCGAGGCCACCGCGATCCACCGCGACCGGGCGACGCGCCCGCCCGAGACCGCCACATCGCCGGTCGAGGAACATGGCGAGGCGCGCGAGATTTTCACCCGCCACCTGGACCTCATCGTGCAACGGCTCGCGGCCCTGCCGCCTCCCGCGGCAGAGCGCTCCGCCTTGCTCGCCGAGGCCTTCGAAGTGATACAGCTTGCCGCCGCCAACCGCACCGCCGCCACGGTCGCCCGCATGGCGGCGCGCTTCGGCGCCGGCGACGGCGCGCTGTCGGCCCTGGTACGCCAGCGCCAGGACATGGTCGAGCGCTGGAGCGCGCTCGACAAGCGTCTGCTCAAGGCGATGGCGCGCGCGCGGGAAGAGCGCGACGAGGAGGTTGAGCAAGACCTGCGCACCGAGCTGGCCGTGGCCGGGCGCGCCATCCGCCAGCTCGACCGCGAGCTTGCCGAGGATTTTCCGGACTATGCCGAGCTGGTCTCGATGCGGCCCCTGCCGCTGGCCGACGCGGCGGGCTTTCTAGGTCAGAACGAAGCCCTTCTGGTCTATCTGATCGATGCCGAGACAAGTTTTCTGATCGTGCTGCGCAGAGGCCATGCCGCCTTGCACCGGATCGCGCTCGGCGCTGAGGATATCGCCGAGCTGGTCGGCGATCTGCGCGGCGGCCTCGACGCCACCGGTGTGCGCGACCTGGCCTCCCTGCCCGCCTTCGACCTGGCGCTGGCGCATGAGATTTTCACGGAGATCGTGGCGCCGGCATTGCCGGACCTGGAGGGCGCAGAGCATCTCTTGGTGCAGCCGGGCGGCGCTCTCGACAGCCTGCCCTTCGGCCTGCTCGTGCAACGCGAGCCGCACAGCAGTGACGACGCCTTCGCCGACTATCGCGCGGCAAACTGGCTGATCCGCGACTATGCCTTGTCGGTGCTGCCCTCGGTGGGCGCCTTGCGGGCTCTGCGCCAGCTGGCGCCGGTTGCGGCGGGCGAACATGCGCTGATCGCCTTCGGCGATCCGCTACTCGATGGCCCGGCCGAGCCGACGCGCGGGATCAACTCCGCCGCCCTATTCCGCCAGGGCGTGGGCGCGGTCGAGATCATCCGCCGCTTGCCGCGCTTGCCCGATACCGCGGACGAGCTGCGCGCCCTGGCGAGTGCCGTCGGCGCCGGCGCGCAGGCGCTGCATCTCGGCGCCGGGGCTACCGAGACGGCGGTGCGCGCGGCGCCGCTCGCCGAGGCACGCATCATCGCATTCGCCACCCACGGCCTGGTGGCGGGGGAGTTCGACGGCCTGGCCGAGCCCTCCCTGGTGCTGACGCCGCCGGAGCAGGCCAGCGCCGAAGACGACGGCCTGCTCACCGCCAGCGAAGTCGCCGAGCTCAAGCTCGACGCCGACTGGGTCATTCTGTCGGCCTGCAACACCGCCGCGGCCGATGGCACGCCGGGCGCCGATGGCCTTTCCGGCCTCGCCAAGGCCTTCATCTATGCCGGCGGGCGGGCGCTGCTGGTCTCCCACTGGTCGGTGTTCTCTGACGCCGCGCGCGCTCTGACCACGGGCACCTTCCGCGCCCTGCAGGCGGACCCCAGCCTGCGGCGCTCCGGCGCCTTGCGCGCAGCCATGCTGGACATGCTCGACAACGCCGAGGCGCCACATTGGGCGCACCCGATCTTCTGGTCGCCGTTTGTCGTGGTGGGCGAGAGTTAGACCTCGATCTGGGCGAGGAAAGCGGCGTCCACATCGGTGCTGTCCAGTCCGACCAAAGTCACCGTAAAGGTGTCGGCCACCGTCATGCTCAGGCCGGCCGCGGAATCCGCAAAGGCGATGTCGGCGGGATCGTCGAGCACGGCCTGAAGGTCGAGGACATCGCCCTCGGCGACGGAGAAATCGGCAATCACGTCATCGCCGTCGAGCACGAAGCGGTCGCCGCCGTCGCCACCGCGCATGGTGTCGTCACCGCCACCGCCGACCAGCGTGTCATTGCCGCCATTGCCGAACAGCAGATCATCCTCTGCGCCAGCGTCGATCAGCTCGGCGCCATCCTCGCCGACCAGAAAATCGCTTGCCTCGCTGCCGCTCTCCGCGAAGGCGAACAGGTGGTCGGGCATGGTCTCGAAGACGAAATATTCGACCTGCCCTTCGCCATAGTGATCGATCACATCGGCGCCGGCCTCGACAGTGAATTCCATTTCCTGGCCAAACTCGTCGAGCACAATGCCGGTGGCGTCCGTATCGCGCAGCACCAGGTCGTCGCCATCGCGGGTGGCGCTGATGCGCTGCGGTGTCACCTCTTCGAGCTCGGACAGGAAGTCGACCCAGGCAAAGCTGGCAAAGCCAAGCGTGTCGAAGGCGCCGCCCGCGTCCGAGATCACATCGATATCATCCGGTGCGGGGGCGTACGGCGCCAGGGCGATGTCGCTGGGGTCCCTGAGGGCCAGACGGCTGAAGGTCGCCGTCAGAGACAGGACACAGGCGTCACCGTCGCCCGCCAAAGTCTGCGTGCCACCGAGGATGTAGAAGTCGCCGCCCAGACCGCCCGCCAGGCTGTCATCGCCGCTGCCGCCGTTGAGCACGTCGCTGCCCTGGCCGCCGAGAAGGCTGTCGGCCCCCGCGCCACCCATCAGAACGTCATCGCCGGCACGGCCATCGATGACGTCGCCGCCATTGAGACCGCGCAGCACGTTCGCCCGATCGTCGCCCATGATGGTGTCATCGGTGCCACTGCCAACGACGGATTCGAAGCCGCTGAGGGACTGCACGATAGCGTTGTGGGTTGCCGTGCCCGAGGCCAGATCGATATCGACCGCCCAGCCCGCCGCGCCGCTCTCCATGGCGACCGCATCGGCATAGTAGATCGTATCGATGCCGGCACCGCCGATCAGCAGGTTGTCGCCAATGCCGTAGACGTGATCGTCGCCAGCGCCGGCGTCCAGAACGTTGCTGCCCCGATCGTCGCGCAGAAAGTCGCTGCCGGCACCGCCGAAGAGCATGTCGTTGCCAAGCTCGCCGAACAGCGTATCGCCGCCGGCACCGCCGAACAGCGTATCGTCGCCATGATTGCCGAACAGAAAATCGCCGCCGGCACCGCCAATCAAGACGTCATTGCCGGGATCGGAGCTGCCATAGGGCAGCAATGCGCCGAAATCGCCGATCAGAACATCGCGGCCGTCGCCGCCTTCGAGCGTATCGGAACCGGCCAGCCCCCAGAGAAAGTCAGTGCCACCGCGCCCGGCCAAGCGGTCGTTGCCATCGTGGCCGAGAAATTCGTTGCCGCCGCCGTCGCCCAGGATGACGTCGTCGTGGGCGGAGCCGCGTACGTTCTCGATACCGGCAAGACTGTCCACGCCGCCCCAGCCGTCCGCGGCGCTGCCTGCCGCGAGATCGACATCTATGCCTGACGGATCGGCCGCGGCGCTCAGCCAATCGAGCCCATCGCCACCGTCCAGGACATCGTTGCCGGCGCCACCGTCAAGGTAGTCATCGCCCTGGCCACCCTCGAGCGTGTCGGCGCCAGCGCCGCCGGAGAGGAAATCGCGCTCGGCACCACCGTCCAGATCGTCGCCCTCGGCGGCACCATACAAGGCGTCACGCCCTTCGCCACCGGCCAGGCTGCCGCCCCCGAAGACCATGTCATCGCCCGCCGTGCCACTGTCCGACAGGGTCAGGTTGAGCAGGAAATCGTCGAAGGCGATCTCTTCGATGGACTGTCCGGCAAGATACTGTCCGATGATGCGAACGCCGTCGTCCGCGGCCGTGGTCAGGTCGTCTATCACCAGGTCATCGCCATCGCGGCTGAGCATCACATCGACGGGCAGGAACATCATGCCGAAACCCGTGTACTCGACGACGCAGGTCGCGGTAATGCCAACGCCATCGACGACATCAAGCGAAGAGCTGGCCAGTCTCACGGCGTTGAAGCCACCGCCGATATCCTTGAACAGCCCGAGACGGTCATTGCCCGCGGAATCGGCGATCGTGTCGCGGCCCCAGCCCTGGCCCCAGACATAGGAATCATCGCCCGCGCCGCCGTCCATCGCGTCGTCGCCGTAATTGCCTTCGAGGTAGTCGTTGCCCTCGCCGCCGAACAGCGTGTCGTTGCCGTCGCCACTCGGCGCGGGCAGGCCGCGATATATGCTGGAGATGTCGGCGTCGTCGCCGAACAGAAAGTCGTTGCCGCCGCCGCCCGACAGGGTATCGGCGCCGTCGTTTCCGAAAACGATGTCGTCGTCATCGGCAGCGACAAGGTCGTCATCGCCGCCGCCGCCGTGCAAATCATTGCTACCGGTCAGGTCGCCGAAAGCCTCGGCCATGTCCTCAAAGAAAACCGGGTCTGGTCGGCCGGGCTCGGCACTGGCGGAGGTCTCGCTCTCGTCTTCGGCAATGAAGCTGCGCGGCCCCGACGAGTCGGGCACGGCGCCCTCGACCGTCGCCTCGTCGGCAAAGGTGTCGTCGTGGCGGCCGCCGCCGATGCCACGCGCGGCGATCCGCCCGCCGGCCTCGTCGAAAAGTACGGAGAACAAGTCCTCACGCTCGACATCGAGGCCGGGAAGGGTGAAATCGACCAATTGTGCCGGCGGCCCCGACAAGGGCTCACCGGCATTGCCCGCGGCAGTGCGCACCCCGAGGTCGCCGAGAATACCCAGCGCATCGGCGTAGAGGTCGGTGAAATCGGTCCCGCTTATCACCACCACCGGGCCCGGCGGTGCCGCGAGGCTTACGGTCGTCGTGGTTTGATAGGGCTGCAAAAGAAGCTGCGCGCCGGACTCGGTGACAACCTCGACAAGGCCAAGGCCGCCATCCGTGTTCGGCAGCAGGGTAAAAGCGCTTTCCTCGCCCTCGGGCCTGGCCAGGCCAACCAGGGTGGCGCCATCGACCGTGACCACCGCGCTTGGCGTCTGCACCAGGACGGATCCTTCGGCGATGACCACGAAGCCGCCGGCCTTGACGGTCAGGGCCTCGGCGCCGTCGACGACCAGCTCGCCGAATTCATCGAGACGTACCTCGCCGCCCCCGGCCAGGGTGACGACCGCGCTGGCGCCGTCGCCGGTGACAATCGTATCGCCGGCAAGGATTTCCGTGCCGGGCTCTGCTTCGATCTCGCTACCGTCGGCACGCACCAGCGTCACCGGACCGTCAGCGTCGCTGAGCGTCCCTATGGCTGCGCTGGCTGATGGCATTCTTTAGTCACCGAAATCGATGTCCGTGACGATGCTTGCGGCGAAGTCCGGCGTCATGCTGACGACGTCCCAGCCACTGAAGGTCACGGAGAAATCCGCCGCGCCCGCCACGGTCATGGACAGCCCGTCGGCAGTATCGGCGAAAGACACGGCACCGTCGCGCGCGGCTACGTCCGTGCCGAGGGAGTCAAACAACGCGTCGAGATCGACGATATCGCCTTCGGTGGGATTGAAATCGGCGATCACGTCATGGCCGTCTAGGGGGCTTTCGAAGACGAAGCGGTCGGCGCCATCGGCGCCGCGGAGGGTGTCATCGCCGCCGCCACCGATCAAGGTATCGTGGCCGCCATTGCCGAACAGAAGGTCATCATCGGCACCGCCGTCGATCACGTCAAAGCCGTCGCCGCCGACGAGGAAATCGCTTTCCGCGGTGCCGGCCGCCTCGAATCCGAAGACCGTGCCGGGCAGGGTTTCGAAGAGGAAGAACTCGACCGCATTGCCGGCGTATTGATTGATGATGTCGACGCCGGCATTGACCGTCACGGTGACCGGCTGATCGAACTCGTCGAGCACTTCGCCGCTGGCATCGAGGTCACGGATGATGAGGTCGTCGCCCTGGCGGTAGGCGGAGATACGCTCCGGCGTGACCGGATTGAGCTGCGAGATGGAATCGACCCAGGCGTACTGGCCGAAGCCGAGGGCATCGAAGTGGCCGCCAGTGTCGCTAATCCTATCGATGTCATCGAGGACGATGCCGTCGGGAGCCATCTCGCTGTCGAACGGTGGCGCCTCCCTGAGGCTACTGAAGGTCGCGCTCAGCAACACAACGCCGCCGTCGCCCACGCCGGCCCGATTGCTGGTGGCACCGAAGACGTAGAAATCGCTGTCCGCCCCGCCTCTGAGGATGTCGTTGCCGCTGCCGCCGTTGAGGGTATCGGCACCGGAACCGCCGGTCATGCCGTCGTTGCCGCCACCGCCCATGAGCACGTCGTTGCCGTCATGGCCCGAGAGGAAATCGGCGCCGTTGAGACCGCGCAGAATGTTGTCCTGGATGTTGCCGTGGAGCATGTCGATCTGCTGCGTGCCGACCGCGTTCTCGATGCCGCTGAGCACCTGGCTGGTATCGCCGATCACAGACAGGCCGTTATAGAGGTCGATGTAGGCAGAGTCGGCGGAGTTCCCGCTGACGATCTCGTTTGCGTCGGCGTAATAGACCGTGTCGATGCCGTCGCCGCCGATCAGGGTGTTGTCGCCGCGGCCAAAGAGAATGTCGTCGCCATCGCCGCCGTCGAGGGTGTTGCTGCCGCTGTCGTCGCGCAGGAAATCGTTGCCGGCGTCACCGTCCAGACGGTCGTCGCCTTGCTCGCCGAACAGGCGGTCGTCGCCGGCGCCGCCGAAGAGAAAGTCGTTGCCGACGTTGCCGAACAGGTAATCGTTGCCGGCCTCGCCGATCAAGATGTCGGAGGTGCCGGTCTCACTGCCTTGCGGCGCTTGGAGATGGCCGTAGTCGCCGATCAAGACGTCATCGCCGTCGCCGCCGTTAATGACGTCGATGCCGCCCATGCCCCAAATAAAGTCGGTGCCGCCACGGCCACTCACTTGGTCGCGACCGTCGCCGCCGAGAATCTCGTTGATGCCGTCGTCACCGTAAATGACATCGCCATAGGCTGAACCGCGAACGTTCTCAATTCCCATGATCGTGTCGGCGGGGGAGCCGTTCTCCCAGGACCGGTTGTCCACCAAGTCGGTCGTGGTCGTAGTCGTCGCCGCGGTCAAGCTCAGCCAGTCGAGGCCTTCGCCGCCGTCGATCGTGTCGGCACCGGCCCCGCCCGTGAGGTAGTCGTCGCCGGCGCCGCCGAGCAGCGAGTCGAAGCCATCGCCACCGACCAGAAAGTCGCGCTCGGCACCACCGGACAGGATATCGTTGCCGATACCGCCATAGACGGCATCGCGGCCATCACCACCGGAGAGGACGTCACTGCCGGCGCTGCCGACCAGGAAATCGTCGTCCGCCGTACCAGCCGCGCCGACGGTCATCGACAAGGTGAAGTCGTCAAAATGGACGCTCTCCACGGCCAAGCCCTGATAATGGGCATAGATGGCGACCCCATCGTCGGCAGCCGTCGTATTGTCGTCGATCATCAGGTCCATGCCGTCGCGATAGGCCTCGAAATCGACCGGCAGATACATCATGCCGAGACCGCTATAGGTGATCACGGAGGTCGCGGTCGTAGCGCCACCGCTGAGCGTATCAAGGGTGAAAATGTCGAAGCCGTGCAAGGCGTCAGGCAGGAAGCCGCGCCCGAGATCCTGAAACAGGCCCAGGCGGTCGTCTCCCGCGCCGTCGATGATGCCATCGCGGCCCCATCCGCTGCCCCAGGCGTAGGAATCGTTCCCGTGGTCGCCAAGCAGGTAATCGTC
>CAZVDW010000002.1:0-3090 GCA_964625645.1 uncultured Rhodospirillaceae bacterium | reverse complement strand
CTGGCGGCGGACGCGGGCTGCCTGGCCGAGATCGCCGGCAAGTGCGAATTCTTCAATCCCCTGTCGTCGGTCAAGGACCGTATCGGCCTGGCCATGATCGAGCAGGCGGAGGCGGCGGGCAAGATCGGCCCCGGCACCGTCATCGTCGAGCCGACCTCGGGCAATACGGGCATCGCGCTGGCTTTCGTCTGCGCCGCCAAGGGCTACCGGCTGATCCTCACCATGCCCGAAAGCATGTCGGCGGAGCGTGGCCGCATGGTGCGCCTGTTCGGCGCCGAGATCGAGCTGACGCCGTCGGGCAAGGGCATGCCAGGCGCGATTGCACGCGCCGAGGAATTGCTGGCCGAATTGCCCGATGCCTACATGCCGCAGCAGTTCCGCAACCCGTCAAATCCGGACATCCACGCCCGCACCACGGCGGAAGAGCTCTGGCAGGATAGCCAGGGCGCCATCGACGTTCTGGTCAGCGCTGTCGGCACCGGCGGCACCATCACCGGCATCGCCAGGCTGCTCAAGGCGCGCAAACCGGGCCTGCGCGCGGTCGCGGTGGAGCCCGAGGACAGCCCGGTGCTGTCCGGCGGCTCACCCGGCCTGCATCAGATCCAGGGCATCGGCGCCGGCTTCGTGCCCGAGGTTCTCGATACCGGCATCATCGACGAGGTGGTGCGCATCGGCAACCACACCGCCTTCGCGACCGCGCGGCGCGCCGCCAGGCTCGAGGGCCTGCCGGTCGGCATATCGTCGGGCTCGGCGCTGGCCGCGGCGCTGGAGATCGGCTGCCGCCCGGCCATGGCCGGCAAGCTTGTCGTCGCCATCCTGCCCTCTTTCGCCGAACGCTACCTGTCCTCGCCGCTGTTCGAAGGCCTTTAAGGCCGCTCGCGTCAGGTGCCGGTCACGAAACTAAAAATGTTAATAATGAATAGATACACCCGCATAAGTTTGGTGACTGTCACTGAACTATAAGTCGTAACTACGGATAGATACTCTCGTGTAGGTTTGGTGACTGTCACTGAACTATAGGTTGTTTTAATATGATTAACGTTCTTTAAAGTTGGGTGACAGTCACTGAACTCGGGGCCGTGGCCGGTGATCCGTGCGCCGGTATCATACATAGTAAAAATGTATTGTAATTTATTTTACAAAATTGTTTTCTATTTCAGGTAATAACACACAATAAATTCGGTTTTAAGGGCGGCCACAACATGGACAGCGTGGAACTGGAGCGCGACGAGAGCGCGCGGAGCCGCAAGCCACGCCGGCCCGAGGCCGCGCCGCCTATGCGGCTTGAGCCTGACGCGAACAAGGCCGAGCCCGACGAGCCGATTTGGCTCGCCCACTGGTGAGGAGCAGAGTGATGGCAAGGAAGATCGCTACCGCGAATCGGCTCGACGATGGCCGCGTGGTCTATCTCGGCCGGCGCGGCCGCTGGCACGAGGCGCTGGCGCAAGCGCGCATCGCCGACGATGAAACCGCTGCAGCCGATCTCGATGCGGCCGCCAGGCTCGGCGAAGTCGCCAACCTGGTTATCGGCGCCTACCTGATCGAGGTCGAGGGCCAGCCTTTGCGCGCGAGCCGCCTGCGCGAGCGCATTCGCACCGAGGGCCCGACGGTGCAGCGCGAGCTCAATCGGCCGCCGCCGGCGCTGGCGGCGGAGTAGGCCCGTGTATCGCTACGACGACCTCGACCAGGCCTTCATCGCCGACCGCACCGGGCAGTTCGCCGGTCAGGTCGCACGCCGCCTCGACGGCAATCTCAGCGAAGACCATTTCAAGCCGCTGCGGCTGATGAACGGGCTCTACCTGCAGCTCCATTCCTACATGCTGCGGGTGGCGATCCCCTACGGTACCCTGTCGGCCGGGCAGATGCGCGGCCTGGCCGCCATCGCGCGCCAGTTCGACCGCGGCTACGGCCATTTCACGACGCGCCAGAACGTGCAGTTCAACTGGACCCGGCTCGACGACATGCCGGGCATCCTCAGCAGTCTCGGCGAGAGGCAGATGCATGCGGTGCAGACCAGCGGCAACTGCATCCGCAACGTCACCGCCGATCATCTCGCGGGCGTGGCGCCGGACGAGATCGAGGACCCGCGGCCGTGGTGCGAGATCATCCGCCAGTGGTCGTCGCTGCATCCGGAGTTCACCTACCTGCCGCGCAAGTTCAAGATCGCGGTCGGCGGCGGCCCGCGCGACCGTGCGGCGCTGCGCCTGCACGACATCGCCCTTGAGCTGCGCCGCGGCGCGGCCGGCGAGGCCGGCTTTCTGGTCATGGTCGGTGGCGGCCAGGGACGCACGCCGAAGCTCGCCAGGACCATTCGCGACTTCCTGCCCAAGCGCCATCTGCTGTCCTATCTGGAAGCGATCCTGCGCGTCTACAACCAGCTCGGCCGGCGCGACAACAAGTACAAGGCGCGCATCAAGATCCTCGTCGATGCCATCGGGCCAGAGCGCTTTGCCGAGCTGGTCGAAGCGGAATGGGAACATCTGCGCGATGGCGAGCTGACCCTCGAAGCCGACGACATGGCGAAGTTCATCGCCGATTTCGCAGCCCCGCCTTACGACAGCGCCGGCGCCGCGGCGACCTCGGGCGACCCAGCCTTCGCCGCCTGGCGACAGCGCAACGTGCAGCCGCACAAGGTGCCGGGCTATGCGAACGTCACGGTCTCGCTCAAGCCCATCGGCGGCGTGCCGGGCGACGCCACCGAGGCGCAGATGGAAGCGGTCGCCGAGCTTGCCGAGCGTTGGGGCAGGAGCGAGATTCGCGTCAGCCACGAGCAGAACCTGATTCTGCCCGACATTCGCGAGGCGGATCTGGTGGTGCTGTGGCGGGCGCTCGATGCCATGGACCTGGCGACCCCCAATGCGGGGCTGATCAGCGATATCATCGCAGGCCCGGGGCTCGACTATTGCGCCCTGGCGACGGCGCGCTCGATTCCGATCGCGCAAGAGATCAGCGAGCGTTTCGCCGACCTCGAGCGCCAGCACGATATCGGCGACCTCAAGATCAAGATCTCCGGCTGCATCAACGCCTGCGGCCATCACCATATCGGCCATATCGGCATTCTCGGCGTCGATAAGCGGGGCAGCGAAGTCT
>CAZVDW010000001.1:0-3744 GCA_964625645.1 uncultured Rhodospirillaceae bacterium | reverse complement strand
AGATGGAGGGCATGTTTCGGCGCTACCTCGATGTCGCGGCGAAGCATGGCTTTGCGGCACTCATGGGTGGCCTGGATTATCGCGCCAGTGCCGACTGGGGGGCACTGCTCGGCTATTCCCGCGCGGGCCTGCGCGAGATGCAACTGCGCGCCATCCAGTTCCTGCGCGACCTCGCCAAGCCCTATGCCGGCGAGATTCCGCAGATCCTCATCTCGGGCGTCGTCGGCCCGCGCGGCGACGCCTATTCGCTCAACAAGACCATCACGGCGGAAGAGGCGGAAGACTACCACAGCGAGCAGCTCGAAACCCTGAAATCGGCGGCGGTCGACCTCGTCTGGGCGGCAACGTTCAACAACATCCCCGAGGCCGTCGGCGTCACGCGCGCGGCGGCGCGCATCGGCGTGCCGCTCGCCCTCTCCTTCACCCTCGACAGCAGCCACCATCTCAGATCCGGCCCGAGCCTCAGGCAAGCGGTGGAGACCACCGACCGCCTGGCCGGCGACGACAGGCCGGACTTCTACGGCATCAACTGTTCGCATCCTATCGAGATGGAGCCGGCGCTGGAGCCGGGCGACTGGTTCGAGCGCATCCGCTCGATCCGCCCCAACGCGACGATCATGGACAAGATCGCGCTCTGCAAGCTCGGCCATCTCGAGGACGGCGACCCCGCCGAGCTCGGCGGCCAGCTCGGCGACTACGCCCGCCGCTTCCCCCACATCGACATCTGGGGCGGCTGCTGCGGCACCTGGGACACACATCTCGACGAGATGGCGCGCGCGGTCGCGGCCGTGCGCTCGGAGACGGTCGGCTAGGACAGGTCGGAAATTTCCATCCCTGCCTGGCGCAGGCCGTCTATGAGACGCTGCGAATGGGCCAGCGAGCGGAATGGCACGCGGTTGGCGACAGGTGTTATGTCGGATGTCATGCGGCGCAGCTCCTGGGCCTCATGGTGTGCCTCGCCTTCGTTTCCGGCGAGACCGTGCAGGGCGGTCAAGATCATATGGCCGGGCAGAAAATCGGGATTGAGCTGAAGCGTGGCCCGGCAAGCATGTATCGCAGACTGCAGATCGTTCGCAGCGAAATGCGCGATTGCCTGGTGAAAGCAGGCCAGGAAGGAATAGGGGTCAAGCCGCGCCGCGGCTCTTGCATGATGCAAGGCCTCAGCGATTTCTCCCGACTCGGCCGAAAAAGAGAGAATTCCCGCCAGGAAGGCCTGGCCCTCGGCAAAATTCGGATCCATGGCCACGGCGCGCCTGGCCGCCGCAATCCCCAGGTCGTGCTCGCCGCGCCAGGTGAGAATCCAGCCGAGCTGCGTGTGCGCCGCCGCCAAGTCGCTGTCACGCGCGATCCCTCCTTGCGCATCGGCTAGCGCCTCATCGAGCAAGCCGGGGGATGCTTTCCAGTCGAATATCCAGTCGCGGAACTTGACCATGGACAGTTCCGAGTACGCCGCAGCGAAGCCGGTGTCGAGCGCTATCGCCTTCTCGAAAAACTCGCCCGCGCGACGGTTCGCGACAGGCGTGGCGCGCTCCATATAGGCGCGCCCTTGCAGATAGAAGTCGTAGGCCTCCAGGCTGCCGGTCAGCGCGCGGTCGGTCCGGCTCTCGGCAACCTTGCCAAGCTCGGCGCTGACCGCCGATACGATCTGGTCGGTGACCTCATCCTGGACGGCAAACACATCGTTAAGCTCGCGGTCGTAGCGCTCTGCCCAGATGTGGCCGCCCTCCTCCACATCGGTCAACTGCGCGCTGATGCGCACGCGCTCGCCGGCCCGCCTGACACTGCCTTCGACGACGTAGCGCACGCCGAAGCGCCGGCCGATCTCCGCCACATCCACCCCCGAGCCCTTGAGCTGGAAGCTGGAGTTGCGGGCGATGACGAAGAGGCCGTCGAAGCGCGACAGCTCTGTGATCAGGTCCTCGGCGATGCCGTCGGCGAAATACTCCTGCTCGGGATCGCTGCTGCGGTTGTCGAAGGGCAGCACCGCGATCGACGGCCTATCCGGCAAGGCGGGGCCTTCGCCCTCACCGGAGTCCGACAAGCCGGAGCCGAGGCTGAAGGCGCGCACCGGCTTCGCGACATTCTTGACCTCGTGGCTGCCGGCGTCGGCAAAGGCTTGCGAGACCTTGCCGGCAACCTGGCGGTGCACGTCCTCCGAGATCATCACGCCGCCGGGCTCGCCCAGCCCCTCAAGGCGCGCGGCGACGTTGACGCCCGAGCCGTAGACCGAGCCGTCATCCTTCTCGATGACGTCGCCGAGGTTGACGCCGAGGCGGAACAGCATGCGCCGGTCCTGCGGCAGCACATCGTTGAGGCCGCGCAGCTCGTCCTGGATGGCGATCGCCGCCTCGACCGCGCCGATGGCACTGGGAAAGACAGCCAGCACGCTGTCGCCGGCCGTATCGACGATCCTGCCGCCGTGGACCGTCGTGCGATTGCGGAAGATGACCCGGTTGGCATCGAGCGCCGCGACCGTCGACCATTCGTCGGCCTCCATCAGCCGCGTATAGCCGGCAACGTCGGCCGCCAGAATGGCCGCAAGCCTCTGGGTAATCGGCGAATTGGTCACCACAGTCTCCTCCGCCCGGCATGCTACGCAGGTGTGCAGGCCACGGCAAGACGGCTCGCCGGAGCGTGATGGGAAATCCCTTCATTGGTGTGCCTTGATAGCGCTTACTTTGGAGTCTGAACGATGATCGCAACAATCGGGTATGAAGGCCGCTGGCTGGCGGACTTTCTGACGACGCTACGGGCCAGGCGCGTGGACGTGCTTGCCGTTATCCGCGATCCAGCGCACTTGAGGACGGGCGGGAGCCGCGGTCAATCCGCTGTCTCAGGCACCTCGAGACCGGCTTTGCCCAGGCCGCTCATGAGATGTTCCGCCTGATCCGGGTTGGTATGCCGCATCGATGTCCTCAGGAACGAAAGTGAGATATCGGGCTTTATGTCCTGTGCCTTGGCATAGGCCCGGCGGGCGTCATCGTCCATGGCAAGGTGACCGAGCGCCATGGCCAAGACAAGATGTGCCCACAATCCGCTGCCGGGGCGCTTTACGGCGACCTCCACGACCTCCAAGGCCTCGCGGTATTTGCGCATCGCGATCAAGGCAGCCGCCTTGTTTGCCTCCACCGTCGAAAGGTTCGGATCATGCGGGCTGAGCTGGGCAAACCGATCGAATTGCCGGATCGCCTCGTCGAGGCGTCCGGCATAGTAATAGGCATGGCCAAGACCCCAGTGCGCCAGGGCCAGGTTCGGGTTCAAGGCAATGGCTGCCTCCAGATCCCGAATTCCCGTTGCCACGTCTCCAGTGTAGACGCGGGCTCGCCCAAGCGCACAATGCGCCATGGCCTCCCTGTCGTCGAGCGCCACCGCACGCTCGGCCGCGGCGATGGCAAGCGCAAGACTATTCTCGGATGATTTGCCATAGCCATATGGCACATCCATCGTATGGGAGTAGGCGAGGCCGGCATAGGCCAGGGAAAAACGCGGATCACTCTCGGTGGCGAGACGGAACAAGCGCTGTGCCGCGAGATTGTCCTCGGCGTTGGCGCGAAACATGTGCCACAGACCGCGTTGGTAAGATTCCCAGGCGTCGAGGCTTTCGGGTGGCTTGCGCAATGCCCTCTCGCGTTCGTAATGCTCGAGCTCAGGCTCCAGCGTCCCGGCAATGCGCTGCGTGATCTCGTCCTGTAACTCGAACAATTCTATTAGCTTACGATCAAATGTTTCCGCCCAGATATGGAT